>NVSZ01000035.1 GCA_002732845.1 Rhodospirillaceae bacterium | reverse complement strand
CGATTGGTCTCATTTGGCATTTCTCCATCCAAATTCAACGCCATGCGGCCCCGTGACAGCCACATTTGAACGCCGATAAAGGCCAAATACGTCCCGCCCGCGAATTTAAGATAAATAAACACATCGGGATATTGCACCACCAACGCGGCCACGCCCAACACGGCGGCGACCGACACCGCGCCCACCCCCAACAGTTCGCCCGTCATCATCCACAACGCTTTGCGCAGGCCCAACGTCATGCCCATGGTCAGCGCCAAAGTCATGCACAGCCCCGGCGTGATCGAGACAAAAAAGAAGGTCGGAATAAACAGCGAAAGCAGGGTGTAGTTGGCCATGGGGAGGTTCAATCATGATAAAATAAAAACGATCTTTCACATCTATGCCCTTCCCCTATACAAGACAAGCAAAAGATGAAAGGTTGGCGGTTATGGAATATGCATCCCTTCAAGGATTTGCCATTGGCGGCAGTTTAATCATCGCCATCGGTGGGCAAAATGCTTACGTCATTCAACAAGGCGTTAAGGGCGAACGAGTCTTTTTAGTCGCCACTCTTTGCTTCCTCGCCGATGCCTTGCTGATTTCCATCGGCACGGCGGGGGTTGGCACCTTGATCGCCCAAAGTCCACTGCTTCGCCAAGTTGCCGCGTGGGGCGGCGCGTTGTTTTTGATTGTGTATGGGGCCAAGTCGGCCTATGGCGTCATCCGTCCAAACCCAACCGCAAACGATGAGGCTTCTATTGATACCAAAGCCAGCCTGAAACGGGTCATCTTCACCACGTTGGCGTTTACTTTTTTAAACCCGCACGTTTATTTAGATACGGTGGTGTTGCTGGGCGGCATCGCGGCTCAATACGATAACCAAGACCGCTTGGCGTTCACGGTGGGGGCCATCGTCGCCTCGCTACTCTGGTTTTACGCCCTCGCCCTCACCGCCAAAAAAATAGCCCCGTTTTTTCGCACAACATTTGGCGCGCGGGTTTTAGATTTGGTGATTTGCGTGGTCATGTGGACGGTTGCGGGATCGCTGGTGATGGGGGTTTTAGCTTTATGAGCCCCAAACTCATCCTGCGCATTTTCCTGCCTTTCGCATTTGGTTATTTTTTGTCGTATTTATACCGCGCGGTGAATGCTGTTATTGCCCCGGATTTAACCGCTGAATTGGGACTTGGAGCCAGCGCTCTTGGCTTTTTAACCGCCGCTTATTTTTTGTCGTTTGCCGCTTTTCAATTGCCACTGGGCATATTGTTAGACCGCTATGGTCCCCGCCGGATCGAGGCCGGATTGCTGATTTTTGCGGCCATCGGTGCGGGTTTGTTTGCGTGGGCCGAAAACGTGCAGAGCTTGATTTTGGCACGCGCGCTGATCGGGTTTGGCGTATCGGCGTGTTTGATGGCGTCGTTCAAAGCTTTTGTCATGTGGTTTCCCGTAAACCGTCTGCCCCTGATCAACGGCTTTCAAATGACCGCTGGTGGATTGGGCGCATTGACCGCCACCGCCCCGGTAGAAATGGCTTTAAACTTTACAGACTGGCGCGGCGTGTTTTGGGTTTTGGCTGGGCTCACCGCTTTTGCCGCCGTTTTGATTTATTTTGGCGTTCCCGAACGCGAAGCCGAAGATCGTCATTCGACACTTAAAGAAGCCTTCCAAGGCGTTGTGAGTGTTTTCAAAAGCCCCCTATTTTGGGCCGTTGCCCCGTGGACGGTGATGTCCCAAGCAACTTTTTTGGCCCTGCAAGGGTTATGGGTGGGGCCTTGGTTTATGGATGTGGCGGGGCTGGATCGCCATGCCACCGCGCAAAACCTATTTTGGATTGCCGCCAGCATGACTATGGGCTTTTTAAGTTGGGGAATCGTTTCTGATCGACTGCACAAAATTTGGGGCATTCGCCCAATGACCGTGGCAAGCGTGGGTTTGATTTTGGCTATGGTCTGTCTTTTGTTGATCACCTTTCAAGGAGCCGATCAGTGGATGGGTTCGACACTGGTGGTGTGGATGGTGTTTGGGTTTTGCGCCACCAGCGGCATTTTACCCTATGCGGCGCTGTCCCAATCGTTCCCGCCCCATTTGGCAGGGCGGGTCAATACAAGCTTGAATTTGTTGGTTTTTGTCATGGCTTTTTTGGTGCAATGGTTGATTGGCGCGGTCTTGGACCTGTGGCCTACCCAAGGGGCCGGAGTATATGCGGCGGCGGGTTATCAGACCGCTTTTGCTCTGCTTTTGGTCACGCAGGCATTGGCGGCCGTTTGGTACTTTAAAAGAAGATAATCGGCTCTTTTCATTCGAGCATTTTTCGCTATGATCCGAGTCCCTTTTAACGGAGATAAAACCCTATGATCCCGCGCTATTCCCGCCCTGAAATGACTTCCATTTGGGAGCCCGCCAATAAATTTCGCATCTGGTTCGAAATTGAAGCCCACGCCTGTGATGCTCAAGCCGCACTGGGCGTGATCCCCGCAGCCGCCGCGAAAGCCGTTTGGGAAAAGGGTCAAAAGCCGTATACCGACGAACGCATCGCGCGGATTGACGAAATCGAGATGGAAACCAAGCATGACATGATTGCATTCCTGACCGAATTGGCCGAACACGTTGGCGAGGAAGCCCGGTTTGTGCATCAAGGCATGACCAGTTCTGATGTGTTAGACACCTGTTTGGCCGTACAAATGACCCAGGCCGCCGACATTCTGATCGAAAACCTAGACGAATTGTTGGACGCGTTGAAAACCCGCGCCATGGAAACCAAGACCATGGCGTGCATCGGCCGCAGCCACGGCATTCACGCCGAACCCACCACCATGGGTCTGAAATTCGCGCGCTTTTATGCTGAATTTCAGCGCGGCAAAGCCCGCCTGATCGCGGCCCGTGCCGACATTGCGACCTGTGCGATTTCCGGGGCGGTTGGCACCTTTGCCAACGTTGACCCCCGTGTTGAAGAACATGTGGCTGAAAAATTGGGCCTGACGCCGGAACCCGTATCGACCCAAGTTATTCCGCGTGATCGCCATGCTGCGTTTTTTGCGGTGCTGGCGGTGATCGCGTCTTCCATGGAAAACATCGCCACGGAAATTCGCCACCTGCAACGCACCGAAGTCCGTGAAGCCCAAGAATACTTTGCGCCCGGTCAAAAGGGCAGTTCGGCCATGCCCCACAAACGCAATCCGATCTTGACGGAAAACCTGACCGGCATGGCGCGCATCGTGCGCATGGCGGTAATCCCCGCTTTGGAAAACGTCGCGTTGTGGCATGAACGCGATATTTCGCATTCTTCCGTGGAACGCATGATCGCACCTGATTCCACCATCACGCTGAACTTCGCCCTCAAACGTTTGACGAGCACGGTTGCTAAGTTGGTGGTGTATCCCGACAACATGATGGAACAGCTGAATAACTTTGGCGGCATTCATGATGCTCAACGGGTATTGTTGTTCCTCACGCAAAATGATGTCTCGCGCGAAGACGCTTATAAAATTGTTCAACGCAACGCCATGTTGGTGTGGAAAAGCTTTGGCATTGATCCAGACAATCCAGATTCAACGCCCGAGCTCAATGCCATCGAACAAGGTGCCACCGAACATGACAATCGCTTGTTTTATTTCTTGTCCCATGACGATGAATTGAAAAAAGCCTTAAGCGTTGAAGACCTGCAAAGTTTGTTGGACGAAGATTCCATCGACTATCACACCAAACGCGTTGACGTTATTTTCAAACGTGTATTCGGGGAAGGCTAAGCCATGCATGAACGCATTCTGATTATTGATTTTGGATCGCAAGTCACACAGTTGATTGCCCGACGCGTCCGCGAAAGCGGCGTATATTCGGAAATTCATCCGTTCAATACGGTCACCGTCGACACCATCAAAGCGTTCAACCCCAAAGGTGTGATTTTGTCGGGTGGGCCTTCGTCTGTAACCGACATTGATACGCCCCGTGCACCCGAAGGTTTGTTCGATATGGGCCTGCCGATTTTGGGCATTTGCTATGGCGAACAAACCATGTGCGAACAATTGGGCGGCAAGGTCGAAGAATCTGACTCCCGAGAATTTGGCCGTGCCCATGTGGATGTGATCGAAGATTGCGAACTGTTCCACGGCGTATGGACGGTCGGCTCCAAAGAACAAGTATGGATGAGCCACGGCGACAAAATCACCAAAATTCCTGAAGGCTTCCGTCCCGTTGCCGTCACCGATGGCGCACCCTTTGCCGCCATCGCCAACGACGCCAAACAATTTTATGGGGTGCAGTTCCATCCCGAAGTGGTCCATACACCGCACGGCGCACAGCTGATCGAAAACTTTACGCATCGGGTTTGCGGATGTGCCGGCGATTGGACCATGGATAAATTTCGCGAAGAAGAAATTGCCAAAATCCGTGCACAGGTCGGCGAAGGCCGGGTGATTTGCGGATTGTCCGGCGGCGTCGACAGTTCCGTCGTGGCCGTGCTTTTACATGAAGCGATTGGTGACCAACTGACCTGCGTTCTGGTCGATACGGGTTTGATGCGCAAAGGTGAAGTCAAAGACGTCATTAAGATGTTCAAAGATAACTATGACATCAAACTGGTGCTTGCAGACGCAGCCTATTTGTTCCTTGGCAAATTAGAAGGCGTGTCCGACCCGGAAAAGAAACGCAAGATCATCGGCGCAACCTTTATCGACGTGTTCGAAGAAGAAGCCAAAAATGTTGGCGGTGCTGATTTCTTGGCCCAGGGCACATTGTATCCCGACGTGATTGAATCCGTCAGCTTTACCGGTGGCCCCAGCGTCACCATTAAATCACACCACAACGTTGGTGGCTTGCCCGAACGCATGAACATGAAACTGATTGAGCCGTTGCGCGAATTGTTCAAAGACGAAGTGCGGGTCTTGGGTCGTGAACTTGGATTGCCCGAAAGCTTTGTCGGCCGCCACCCGTTCCCCGGACCGGGTCTGGCGATTCGCTTACCCGGCGGCATTTCCACGGAGAAATTAGAAATCCTGCGCAATGCCGATTGGGTCTATCTGGATGAAATTAAAARGTCCGGCCTGTACGACGAAATCTGGCAAGCCTTTGTGGTGCTGTTGCCCGTGCAAACCGTCGGCGTGATGGGCGATGCMAGAACATACGATTATGTCTGTGCACTGCGCGCCGTRACCTCAACCGAYGGCATGACSGCWGAYTTYTATCAYTTCGACATGGAATTTYTGGCCCGCGTMWSCAAYCGCATCATCAATGAAGTCAAAGGCATCAACCGGGTGACSTATGAYATYACMTCGAAGCCTCCGGGAACCATTGAGTGGGAGTAGTTGAGCGCGTTGCACCAAACCCTAAAACTTCCGGGGTTGGTKGGAGTGGTGTGTATTTCGTGTATTGCTYAAAAGARARGCGCTRAAATTTCTTGATTGCCACCTAGCAATGGACAGACCAACAGTTATCAAGCGCCCCCATAGAAAAACAAGTCAAAAAACTTGAAAGCCAAATGGCTGTAAATCCAGACAACGAGTCCAAAACTGACGTTGGTTTTAGGCAGGGGCTGGAAATGTTAATCGGCGGCAGATCATTTCTTATTTCAAGGAAAGTTTTAATATGAATGGTGCTGTATTGAAATTTTCAGTCTTGTGCTGCCATGAGAACCTTTGGAGTATCTGCCAACAGTTTTTCGATGGTTTTGGAATGTTTGATGATGCCGTCGTTGGTAAAAGCTTCATGGTTGGTTTCAATGTTGTTTAAGTCATATTTATAATTGACCAACAGGCCCATAGATTCACGCAAGCCTTTTTGCGATGTGTCCCCCAGCCAGTTGATCTGCTCTAGGTGGGCGCCGTTCCCCAGATGAAACCGTTCAACGGCGTCGATGGGCTGTCCTGACCTTTTAGCGTTGACCAAATAATGAGCGCACAGTTGCATGATCGGCAGTTTGAGATTCTCAACCTGATCGGAATTCTGAACCCCGTTTTTCAGGTCCAAACCATCCAGTTCTGGAACACCATTTCCTTCACMATCCCGAAGACTTAGTAGCCACCGGCTAAAACCGGGAACGGGGGATAAGGTTGAAAATTTATCTAAATTCGGTAATTCCGCACGCAGCTCAGCGACCACTTGCTTAATCAAGAAATTGCCAAATGAAATACCGCGCAAACCTTTTTGACAATTACTGATGGAATAAAAAATAGCTGTATCGGCACTTCGCAAAGAGATGCGAGGCAGGGTATCTTCCWGCAAGTCTTGCACCGAACTGGCGWGCCCCTGCACCAACGCAACCTCGACAAAAATCAAGGGTTCATCAGGTAAGGCCGGATGGAAAAATGCGTAACACCGGCGATCAGAATCCAAACGGCGGCGTAAATCATCCCAATCCCGAATTTCATGGACCGCTTCATAAGTGATGAGCTTTTCAAGGATATTCGCTGGTGTACCCCAGTCGATGCGACGCAATTCTAAAAAACCACGATTAAACCAACTCGACAACAAATGCATAAAATCCGCATCCACGGGACGTAAGGCAGGATGGTCACGCAACAGTGCGAGTAAGTCTTCGCGCATATTGATCACCGCGCGGGTGCCGCCGGGGGCCATGTTCATGCGCCGCACAAGACGTTGACGGAAGGCCTCTGCACAAACGCCAACCTGTTGTGCCAACATTGGATTAGGCGATTTTTGGTAGGCCTGAATGGCAGCGTTTAATGCGGATTGATCGACATCGAAGTCCTTGAGCAACATCTCAAAAAAATTGTGCTTCTGCGTTTTGTCATAGCTTTGATAAGTATCCACAACAGCGCAGGCTAGGGCCGTTCCTAAAGCCTCGCCTTTATGGGCAATCAAATCCGAACACAAATCCCCCATGTCTGGGGTCTTATCACTATCCCCTAAACGTCTTTCTAATAGTTCTCGACCAGCGTCAGCAATAGAATTCAGGAACGTACGGAAAAAAGCCAATTGAAACGTCTCCAACTATATCCAGAAAATTATGTTGATTAACTGATTTCCGGTCCCATAACCATATCGGGTAGCCATGTGACAATTTGCGGGAAGAAACTCAAGATCACAATGCCCAGAACCATACACAACATAAAGGGCAGCGCCCCTTTCAAGATGGTCGGCAAAGAAATGTCCGGCGCGATTCCATTGATCACGTAAAGGTTCAAACCTACGGGCGGTGTAATCAGGCCAATTTCCATATTGATGGTAAAAATCACCGCAAACCAATAAGGATCAAAGCCGCTTTGTATGATGATCGGCAACAAAATGGGGGCGGTCATCAAAATCACCGCCACGGGGGGCAAAAAGAACCCCGCCAGTAACAAAAAGCCGTTGATCATCGCCATCAAGCCCCATCTGTTCACGTCCATACTCACAATGGCTTCAGCCACAGATTGGGTGACGTATAGGGAAGATAGGGTGTAACTGAACAAGGCACTGGCCGCGATAATCATCAAAATCATGACGCTTTCGCGCATGGAATCGCTAATAATTGCCCATATTTTTTTAGGCTGATAAACCTTGTAAATTACCGCTACCAAAATCAAGACAAACATGGCGCCAACGCCAGCGGCTTCGGATGGCGTTGCTATTCCACCGTATAAAACGAACAGGACGCCAACGATGATGGCAAAGAAAGGCAGGACACGGGGCAGGACTTCAAACTTTTCCCGCCACGTAAAACCTTTTTCCGTCTGGCCGAATTTATAGCCGTGTTTTTTCGCTGTATACAACGACCAGGCCATAAACAAGGTTGTTAACATGAGGCCCGGAACAATCCCCGACAAGAACAACCGCCCGATAGAGGTTTCGGTGGCGATACCATAAACAATCATGGTAATGGACGGTGGGATCAAGATACCCAATGTGCCACCAGCCGCGATAGCCCCCGCCGCCAATCCATCCGGGTAACCCCGTTTGCGCATTTCAGGAATACCCATTTTACCAATGGCCGCACACGTTGCCGGGCTAGACCCTGACAAGGCAGCAAACACTGAACACGCCCCAATGTTGGAAATAATCAATCCACCAGGCACCCGGTGTAACCAACGGTCTAAAGCTGAGTATAGGTCTTTACCAGCGGGTGATGAGGCCACAGCAGCGCCCATGACAATAAACATCGGGATAGAAACCAACGAAAACTCAGCTATGCCGCCAAAGAACACATCGGCGATGATATCAAGGGAATCAAAGCCTTCAAAAATGATCAAAAACGTAATCGCAACCAAGCCTAATCCGAAGGCTACGGGAATGCCCGTTGCCAAAACTAAAATGGTGGCGATGACAACAAAAAGACCAATCAACAATGGACTCATGACTATTCTCCCTCAAGCTCACTGTGGTGGTCCATTGCAAAAGGCATCTTCTTATCTCCGTGAATTATAGCGAAAATATCCGCCACGTATTGCAAGGCCAACAGGCCGATGCCTAGCGGCAAACTTATATAAGGAATCCACAACGGCAACGCCCATACGGTATCCGTGGTCCAATTGTTAATCAAAGCTTCATAGAACAACTCGAAGCCTTTCAAAGCCAAAATGGCACAGAAAGCTAAGCCAGCAGTGCTCGCGACGAAGGCTAAAATACGACGGCCTTTATCTCCCAGATAGTTGGGCAAAAGATCAACRTTGACATGACCTTTGATCARCAACACATAAGGGCTGCCGATGAAGGTGGCGGCCACAAGCGCGTAAATAACGTATTCTGTTTGCCACACGGTTGAAGCCTTCAAGAAATAGCGCATCACGACCATTTGACAGACAACCAGAATCGCAGACCCCACCAATGCGGCGGCGAAAACTCCGCAGGCCTTTGAAAGGGCACAGATCAATCGATTGTAAGTATGCACGTCAAAACCTCATTCTGTTCGTTAGTGTATCAACTAAAAATGCGGCCCCGGACCGTCGTTTAACTTACAAGCCGGGGCCGTCATTGGTAACTACTCGACGGAAAGTGCTTTTGCGATTAGCTCTTTACCACCGGGAACTTTGTCAGAGAAAATTTTGTAAGATGTTTCTTTGGCAATCGCTAACCAAGCTGCCGCTTGTTCAGTATTCATGGAAACAACTTTAACACCCGCAGCTTTATAAGCTTTGACCATTTTGGAATCTAAGGCTTTAGCCTGAACCGTCATATACGCTTCAGCTTTTTTACCGGCTGCCAACAATGCTGCTTGCTGGACTTTGTTAAGCTTGTTCCAGCTTTTCTTAGACATCAAAATAGGTTCGTACATGAACCACAATGCGTTGGCACCCGGTTCGGTCAAACATTTTACTTGCTCGTAAATACGGTACGAAACGAAGCTGCCAGAACTGGTGTTTGCCGCGTCCAAAACACCCGTTTGCAAGGCTTGATAAATGGCCGAGCTTGGCATAGAGGAAATAGAAGCCCCTGCCCCAACCAACATTTGTTCGAATGCAGGTCCCGCAGCACGGGTGACTTGGCCTTTCATGGTATCGGGGCCCAAGATGCATTTGTCTTTAGATGCGAAGCCACCAGCCAGCCACGCATCGGCCAACACCATCACACCCGCATCGTTGATGATTTTTTTGATGTCTTGCATAAATGGTGAAGAATTCAAACGTTGCGCATGTTCATGGTTTTTCACCAAGCCCGGCATCAATGTTGCCGAAAACTGGGGATGTTTACCGCTGGCGTAATCCAATGGGAAGGCCGAAATATCCAGCTGACCTTTTACCATGGCATTCCATTGTTCTTTCGGTTTGAACAAGGACTTGCCCGGATACACTTTGATATCTAAACCAACATTGGCGGCACTGACTTCTTTCGCAATGATCTGAACCATTTCATCGCGAGCATCACCCTTGCCACCGGGCCATTGGTGCGATGCTTTTAAAGTTTGTGCACCCGCAGAACCAGCCGTTACGCAAAAAGCGAGAGCAGCAGCCCCCATGATGGACTTTTTAAGAATAGGCATATTAAGTATTCTCCCTGACATGATTTTCTAACTTGAAACCTATGTTCATATTAACAGTCGCTACGCCTCCTCATCTAAATGCCGGGGAGGCCTATCTGTTCGGCAAAGAGCGTAGGGGCCGATTGAATGCATGTCAAATAAAATTGTATACAATTTATTATTTGATGAATACGATATATTCTGTAGACTTAGCTCGTAACCAAAAAAAAATTAGCCTCGGCGCATGATGTGTGGGATTACACTCTACCTCACCACGGCACCGAAAACGGAGGCACCATGTCAGACAAACGCGCCAACACGTTAAAAGAGGCTATTGAGCAAGAAATAGTCACCGGCCGACTTATTCCCGGCACGCGTTTGGAAGAATTGGGCCTAGCAGATAGATTTGGCGTTTCCCGTACCCCGGTGCGCGAAGCCCTAAATCAACTGGCATCGATAGGCTTGGTTGAAATACGCCCTCGACGCGGGGCCATCGTGGCGACTTTTGGCTTAAAAGAAATCATGGAAATGTTTGAGGTCATGGCTGAATTGGAAGGCATGTGCGGAAAACTAGCCGCTCGCCGGATGAGCGACGAAGAACGTGAAAAATTAGCCGCCTGCCATGAACAGGCCCGCCCCTTTTCTGAAACGGAAGACCACGATGGATATTATGATGCCAACGTCTGTTTTCACGAATGCATTTATTTGGGTGCACGCAACGCATTTTTAGCTGACCAAACCCGTGCTTTGCGCAACCGTCTTGCGCCGTATCGCCGTTTACAATTGCGTCAACGCCTGCGTTTGCCGCAATCTTTTGCCGAACAYGGTAAAATCCTTGACGCCATTGCCCATGGAGATGAAAGCCTAGCCAAACAACTGCTGAGCGATCACGTAACGGTTCAAAGCGGTTCTTTTACGGATTTCATTGCGACATTACCCTCTCACTTGATGCGCTCAACGGCATAAATTAAGCCCTAAAATAGAGATGACCAACATGACCAACGCAAAYCTTTACGCCCTCTTTGAAAATCACTTTCCGTCGGACCTTTCGGCCACAGCTCTAGAAGTACCAGGGGGTGAAGTGGTTAGTTATGGAGCCTTGCATGACCTGTCGGCCCGCTTCGCCGGGGCCTTGGATAGCGTTGGTGTCGTCAAAGGTGAACGCGTTGCCGTACAGGTGGATAAATCGCCTCAAGCGGTAGCGTTGTATTTGGCCTGTTTGCGTATTGGCGCCGTGTACCTCCCCCTTAACACGGCCTACACGCCCGCCGAAGTCTCTTATTTTTTAGAAGATGCACAGCCAAAGGTTCTCGTTTGCCGACCAAGCTCCGAACAAAGCCTGGCCAATGTGGTTGGCGAAAACGCAGACCTACATATCCTAACCATGGATGAGTATGGACAGGGCTCCATGCTAACTAAAGCAGATACAGTGCCTCCCCTCACCGACATTATCGAACTCGCCGATGATGACCTTGCCGCGATTTTGTACACTTCGGGAACAACGGGCCGCTCTAAAGGCGCCATGTTAAGCCATGCAAATTTAGCGTCCAATGCCAAGGCACTGCATGCCATGTGGGGATGGCGAGACGGAGACGTGCTGATCCACGCCCTGCCGATTTTTCACGTTCACGGTTTATTTGTTGCCATCCACTGTGCCTTGTTGAACGGCTCGAAAATGTGGTTCCTGCCAAAATTTGATGCGGATCAAGTTATTGAATTGATGCCTAAATCTACGGTATTGATGGGCGTCCCAACGTTCTATACCCGTTTGGTTGACCACCCAGATCTGACCGCTGAAACCACCGCAAACATGCGTTTGTTCGTGGCTGGGTCTGCTCCGTTACTGGCCGAAACTTTTACGGCCTTCGAAGACATTACAGGACAGTGCATTTTAGAACGCTATGGCATGACCGAAACGGGGATGATCACGTCTAACCCATTGGATGGTGATCGTCTGCCGTCCACCGTTGGCTATCCCCTGCCCGGCATTCAGGTGCGGGTTGCCGATGAAGACGGCAGTATTTTAGCTGTTAATGAAATCGGTGTCTTAGAAGTTTCAGGCCCCAATGTCTTTTCCGGGTATTGGCGCATGCCGGAAAAAACCGCTGCCGAATTTCGCAGCGATGGTTGGTTCATCACCGGCGACGTGGCGAAAATGTCTGAAGACGGGCGCGTGTCGATTGTTGGCCGCGCAAAGGATATGATTATCTCCGGCGGCTACAACGTCTACCCAAAAGAAATAGAAGCGATTATTGACGCATTGCCGGGGATCAAAGAAAGTGCGGTTATCGGAGCCCCCCACCCTGACTTTGGCGAAGCTGTGGTGGCCATAATCATTGCCGCCCCTGACGCCTCTATAGACAAAGCCTTTATCCAAAAAGGACTCCAAGATCAATTGGCGCGTTTCAAACAGCCAAAGAGCGTCTTTGTCATTGACGAACTGCCGCGCAACACCATGGGTAAGGTCCAAAAAAACATTTTGCGAGAAACGTATAAGGAAACATTTAAAGGCTCCTAAACCTGATTTATAAAGCCCCGTACTTTCCCCTATTTTCGAATGAGAACCCGAAATACAAAAGCTCTGTATCCTGCTTAAATACTTACGCAACCAATTCAATATAGTATGAGCAACATAGGGCGGGTCTAACTTGACCCGCCCTATGTTTTACGCTCTTGAGCGGGGGACTGCCCCGGACAAGATTATTTAATCGGGGTCGGTGCTTTAACCTGTTTCATCAAATCATCATTCCATTTTCCCGCTATTTTAAAGTGGGCGGCGGCGCCCAATAAAATCGCTTCAATGAGGTTGTGATTGACGTATGCATATATGCCCGGTTGTTTGAAGGTATATAGCGCGGCGCCTGCGGCTCCGCCAGCGATGAACCAAGTTTCCAAGTTTGTTTGGGGTTCATCGGCAAAAGATCCCGTCTGCCAAACGATATCACCGTGCCCGCCAATAAGGTGCGGGCGGGTGTCGCGGTTGGCTTGGGAGTGGATGATTAAGACCGTTTCCCCAACGGATGCCTTAAGGGCATTATCCCCGGTCAGCGCGCCAACGGCACCGTTAAAAACAACATGGCTTGGCAAAAGCGTTTTCATGGTCTCTAGGGAGTCTTCAAAATCTTCGCCGGCAAATTCATACTTTATGTATTCGCCATCCGCATCTTTCGCCAGATAGTAATCTTGTTCGCCAATATAATAGGCGTGGTCGTATTTAAGGCCCATTCCCCCTTTGTCTTTAAGTCCGTCACGGGGCAGCACCATGATCGCGCCATTCATACCGTGGACCACATGATAGGGAATCATCGCGCCCTCTGGTGCACAGTGATAAACAAAGACACCAGCCTTGGTCGCCTTGAAACGCAAGACGCATTCTTCCCCGGGTGCGACGTGTGTTAACCCGCCACCGCCTAGAGCCCCCGTGGACGCATGGAAATCGATATTGTGTTCCAACGCATTTGTCTCTGGGTTGACCAATGTCAGTTCGATATAATCGTTTTCATGCACAACAATCATCGGGCCCGGAACGGATCCATTAAAGGTAAATGCCCAGATTTCAGCACCCTCATCATCCACAGCCATCAATTTTTCTTCAATGACAAAACGAACCTCGACAACCTTTGGGCCGCCCTTGGCGACTTGATCGTGTTTAGGTAAAAAGGGCGGAGCGACCATTTTCTGCTTAACGCGTGGAAGACCCGCTATTTCGCTTTCCGTATTTGGCATCGCCGCTTGGGCATCTAAAGAGACAGCCTCAGCAACCAATAACCCTGCACCCACGGCAACCGTTGTAGACAGAAAGTTTCTGCGAGATACACCATCTTGAATGTCGTCAGTTTTACGCATGATTCTTCTCCATTTAAGGTGTTTTAAAACAAGAAAAAATCAATTTTTGGTAATTACTTTACATATTATTGTTACTTTAATACGACAACATAACAGCTTAAATGATAATTACGAATAAGTCTAATGAGCAATTAGACTATCCTATCTGCACCAATAAAACACCCTCAATCGGCGCAAAGGTTTTCTAACCTGGGGATTTAGCCCCGTGCACATCGTTATGAAGGGGTCATATTTGTACGGAAATGCTTTAGCCAATCTGTGAGGAATGTTACGGCTTGGGTAAGATTGCTTGAGGCCTGTGGAGTTAAACCTTCTGCAATATCTTCAAATTCATAACCGGTTATGCCCAGCACGTAAGCTTGGGTGTCCGCTTGAAATAAATCTTTGGCCAAACGCAAGACCGCCCCCGGCGAGACACTGTGTGTTGAAAAACTGGTCGGGTTTCCGGGTTCAATCGACTGAAAATAATACGGTGAAGTTTCGCTTTCAATCGTGGCATCGGCAAAGATAACCACGTCATAAGCTTTAAGATCATACGCATGTTCGATGTTGAGTTGATAATCTATGTCTACGTCGACACCTTCCAATGCGGCCTGTTCCACATGTGCCGCTAAGGCCGGGCCTAGACCATCATCGCGCCGCCCGGGATTTCCGTAGCCAATCACCAAAACTGTTTTTTGTGCGTATTCTTCCATATTTAAAGACACCGTTTAAAGACACTGTTTAAAGACACTGGGCATTTTGATCAATCAACACACCGTCTGCATCATAAATTTCGATGACCARYGGCATTTGCCCYARAGCATGGGTCGCACACGACAGGCACGGATCGTACGCGCGAATRGCAACTTCRACATGRTTGAGCATACCTTCTGTTACTTTTTTCTGACCGGAAATAAACTTCTTGGCGACCTTGGCAATGGCCCGGTTCATGGCTTCATTATTATGCGTGGTGGAAACAATCAAATTACAAAACAGGACCTGATCATTTTCATCGACTTTATAATGATGAATAAGATTTCCGCGCGGAGCTTCGATCACGCCGATGCCTTCTAATTGTCGTTCGCCCTTCACCACCAGATCGGTGCCTTGCAGGTCAGGATCATGAATGAGTTCTTGGATTTTTTCGACACAATGCAAGACCTCGATCATGCGCGCCCAATGATTGGCCAGCGTAGTCTGGTTAGGCTTGCCGTCGCTGATCGCTTTTAAGTCTTTAAGCGCCGCGTTGGCCAACGGCGTATCGATGTGGCTGACTGTATTCATGCGCGCCAAGGGGCCAACCCGGTACCATCCGTCAAGCGTCCCCAGTTCCTTGATAAAGGGGAATTTCATATACGACCAAGACCGCACATCTTCGACCAACAGCTTGTGATAATCCCGGTAATCGACTTGATCAAAAATGGCATCACCGTTGGCATTAATTGCCCGCATATTGCCATGATATAAATCAAGTCCTCCGCTTTCATCAACCAAGGACATATGGTTGGACGCAAATGCCCCAAAATCATTCACATAATCAAGATTATCGAGGGTATAGTTTTTGGCAATATCCAAGGCGCCCAAAGCCCACGTGATCATCTGGTCAATGTCTTTGAGCAATTTGTCGCGTTCTTCGAGGCTGAGATTTTTGTTGATGCCACCGGGGATCGCTCCCGTGCCATGAATTTTTTTACCCGCCGTCATCTGGATAATTTCCTGACCATATTTTCGCATCATCACGGCCTGAGTTGCCAACTCAGGAAAGGCTTTGATGATGCCAAAAATATTTCGGTCTTTGACCGGGGAATCAAATCCAAACAAAATATCGGGCGAACACAGATGGAAAAAATGCAAAACATGGCTTTGCATCACCTGACCATAATGCATCAAACGGCGCATTTTTTCCGCCGTGGGGGTCAACGTTTTAGCGCCAACAATTTGATCCATAGCTTTGGCCGCGGCCAGATGATGACTGACCGGACAAATCCCGCACAGACGTTGAACGATGACCGGAACTTCCCACAATAAACGCCCTTGAATAAAACGTTCAAAACCACGAAATTCGACAATGTGCAGACGCGCATCGTGAACGGTATGGTCTTCGTCCAAATGAATGGTCACCTTGCCGTGGCCTTCGACCCGGGTGAGCGGTGATATTTCAATAATCTTACGCTTTGCCATTTTTTCGCTCTCAGTCTCAATCGTATTTAATCAGTTCACGCGGAAGATTTTCAGGTTCCCCCGCCAGTAAAGCCGTCAAGGTTTGCCACAACATATCCGCAGACGGTGGGCATCCGGGAATTTGATAATCAATTTTCACCACTTCCGAACAGGCATAAACAGAATCCAAAATCAACGGCAAAGCCGGATCGTTGGGGATTTGATGTTTGAGATTTTGCGTATAGGGTCCAGAGATATAAGCCTCGTCAAAACAATCCTTTAACGGATCGTCAGAATGCATGATGGCGTTGCGCATGACGGGAAGCCCGCCCATGATCGCACATTGACCAACGGCAACCAGAACATCACAATTTTGTCGAAACTCTTGCAGCACATGAACGTTTTCTTCGTTGCAGCATCCACCTTCGACCAAACCCACATCACAGCGCGCCGTAAATTTTTTAAGATCATTAAACGGTGAACGATCAAACTCGGCTATTTTCACCAGTTCTAAAATTCGCTCATCAATATCCAGCAATGACATATGACAGCCAAAACATCCCGCCAGAGACGTCGTCGCAATGCGTTTTTTTGGGGGGGTATCAGTCATCGCTTTTACCTTCGATATCTGCGCCAATGATCATGAGGTCAAATTCCCGTTCACCAATGGGAACCGTAAAACCCACACCCTTGCGAATGATGCATCCCACAGGACAAGTTTCTGGGGCAATGGCCTTGTCGGTGATATCAACATTGGTATCGGCAAGATTATCGCCATTCACACCTACACTACGGTGCACCCCGCGCCCCACATAGCCAAACACGCCTTTGCCGTCGACATCTTGCGACGCGCGAATGCAGCGTCCGCAGCGGATGCACCGATTGGTGTCCAAGGCAATATCGGGATGACTGGCATCTAAGGATCGGACCGGTTGTTGATAGGGAAACTTGGTCGGTTGGGTGATGTTCAAACGATACGCCATGGCTTGTAATTCGCAATTTCCACTGGCTTCACAAATCGGGCAAAGGTGATTGCCTTCATGAAACAACATGCGCACCAAATCACGACGCAGGTTTAAAACTTCTTCCGTTTCGCTTTCCACGATCTGATCTTGTTCGGCGGGTTGGGTACAGCTGGATGTTGTGCGCCCATTGACCTTAACGGTGCACACCCGGCAACTGCCTTGATGGCGCAGACCTTCGATATCGCACAGGCGCGGAATATAAAATCCTGCTTCATCGGCGGCTTGCATGATGGTTTGTCCGGGCGCGGCCTGAATGGTTTTTCCGTCGATTGTAAAGGTCAGTGTTTTTGCAGTGCTCATGATTAGCCCTCCCCAAAATCGGGGTCATAGATATAAGACCTGTGTTTAGCGAGATGGCGAGATTCTTCTAAGGCGTCTTGAATGTTAAAGTTGGTATCTAAGCCATCTTCATTTTCATTCACCAATGCCGAATAAACGAGGGGGAAATTATTCAGGCTGGACAACACAGGATTGGGCGACGTTTGCCCCAAACCACAACGGCTGGTTTTGATGATGGTATTGCTGAGTTCCTTAAGATAGTCGATATCTTCGGGTACCGCGTGACCTTTGCGGATTTTGCCAATGCGTTCTTTCAAAAAGACATTTCCCACACGACATGGTGTGCAAAACCCGCAACTTTCGTCGACAAAAAATTCTAAAAAATAATCAACAATTTCAAGGATGTTTCTGGTCGAAGCAAACACCATAATCGACCCCCCGGTGGGCAGGTCTTCAAAACAGATTTTACGGTTAAATTCATTGCGCGCAATCAAATGACCACTTGGTCCACCCACTTGCACAGCGCATATATCTTTGGCGCCCGACATCTCTAAAAGCTCTTGCACAGAAATACCGTAAGGCACTTCATATACACCTGGCTTGGAACAATCCCCACAAATACTTAACAATTTTGTACCAGAACTAGCCGACGTTCCAATGGCATGGAACCAACGTGCCCCCCGGTCCATAATGCGCGCAACGTGGCAAAAGGTTTCGACATTGTTGACGATGGTTGGGTGGCCAAAATATCCTTTTTCGGTGGGGAATGGAGGTCTGGTTTTGGGCTCGCCCGGCAGGCCTTCGCAAGAACTAATCATGGCGCTTTCTTCACCACAGATATAAGCCCCGGCCCCCATTTGGATGCGGATATCAAAATCAAAACCTTTAAGTCCGCCAATGTCTTTGCCAAGCACTCCTTTTTGTCGGCGGGCCTCTAACACATGTTCAAGCCAAGGCTTTAAATATACATATTCCCCGCGCAGATAAATGAGTCCATATTCACTGCCGATGGCGCGCCCCGCAATGGTCATACCTTCGATCAAAAGGTCTGGACGTTCGGTCAACAATACGCGGTCTTTAAACGTGCCCGGCTCCCCTTCGTCGGCATTGCAAAACACATAGCGCTCGGTATCTTGTGTTGCGGTGGCAAAGCCCCATTTGTCCCCTGTCGAAAAACCAGCACCACCGTATCCGCGCAGATCAGACGCGACGATTTGTTCGATAATATCAGCAGGGGCAAGGCTCAGGCTTTTGTGCAATCCCGCATCCTCACCAACTTCGCACAACAACACATCGCCGCGCACTTGAATATTGTTGTGGACCTGAGACCGCAGCAGATCATGGGCGTTGTTGCCATCGCCCAAAACTCCATCTAAATCTTCGGGAGCCGTTCCCGCCCTCAAGGCTTGAATAAAAAGGTGAATGCTCTCGGGCGTGAGGTTGGGCAGAATGATGTCGTTGACCATTGCCGCCGGGGCCTGATCGCTCATACCAATGCACGGCGTGTAATCAAGGGAGAATTCACCATCGGGTGTGGTTTGCCCAAAACAAATCCCCAACGCATCCTCAAAGGCTTTGGCATTTTTTTTCAAGCCCGCCTGACGGTCGATAATATCATCACACAAGTAAATGGAGATGTTACCTTTGGGGGTATCGGAAAAAAAACTGTAAAAACTGACCACACCTTCGACTTCGATGCGCGTACAGCCCAGCAGAGACGCGATATGGTTCATAGCCTCACCATCAATGCACTTTAAACACCGCTGCACATCCAACAAAACATCCATCATCCGGTGCTGGTTGTTGTCATATTGAGCACATATGTCATGGAGTACTTTATGGAGTATTTTATGGCTCATGGGATTTCCATTCGGTAAGGATATGCCGCCCTATAAGGTTAGGAGCTCTTGTCTAAAACATCAAGAATCTCATCAAACAATGCGTACGATTTTAAGGCCTCTTCTTCGCAAACGATACGCTGGGCAAATTTCAGGTGAACGATCACATATTCCCCAATTTTGGGCGGCTGATCGGCCATAAACATTAAGTCAACCCAACGTTCTTCACCCATGGCCGTACAGCGGGCACGGGTGTCTTTAATTTCTTCGACTTTCATGGGAACACTAAGACACATGATTTTGGGTGACCTGTTATTGTTTGTCGGTAAATAATTATGTATGTTGAACTTTATGATGACAAGTGAAGAAACAATTTTAGTGCTTGGCGTCGGCAATATTTTATTGTCCGATGAATCCGTAGGCGTACGGGTGGTTGAACACTTAGAATCCCTGCCCCAAGCTCAAAACCTAGGCTTAGAATTTATGGATGGCGGAACCATGGGGCTGACGTTGTTGGTGCCGATGGAAGACGCAGATGCTTTGATTGTGGTTGATGCCGCAGTATTGGGCGAACAGCCCGGTGCCGTGAAAGTCTTTGAAGGGGCCAAAATGGATCATTTTTTGCGGCACCGCGGACGCAGTCCTCACGATATTGGTCTGGACGATATTATGGACGGTTTGCGGTTGCGCGAAGCCGTGCCCGATCACCGCGCGATTGTCGGCATTCAGCCAGAAATCCTAACCGTTGGCGAACACCTGACACCGGCCGTGCAAAATGCCGTTCCCAAAGCGGCACAAGCCGTTTTGGACGTGGTTCTGCGCTGGCGAAACGCCTAAATCTTTGCCGCCCCTTAAATAACAAAAAAATTGTGGGAATTGGTTGCTTCGGCTTAAATTTAGGCTTAACATTTTGAGGTGCTGAAAACCTTTTTCGTCTATGCAAAGGGGGGCTTTATGGATAATCGTCATTCTTATTGTGCAACCACATCTAAACCAGATGATGTTCTGTCCTTCGTTGCTACGGGCAACGCAGCCCCGCTTCTTCATGAAATCAAACATGCTCTGAGCAAACTTTTAGACTCGGGCGTTGAACACATTATTGACTTGGGCGCAATTCCATTTGGCCCGGGGGATGAACGTATCCTTGATGATGTGTTGGGTGACGGTGAAGTCAGTGCAACCCTGACCATCATGGGCGAAAGCCATGTCCGTGAGACCAAGATTCCCGGCGTATGGCGGGTTGATCATCTGGATGAAAAGGGTCAATTTCAATCGCGTTTTATCGAAATCACATTCATGCCAGATATTTTAAAAACACAACGCGAAGATGCTGTGCAAGGTCTTGAAACCTTGGCAGGGCGTTTAGATACACTGAAGGGGAACAGCTAACACACGGCTATATCACTTCTATATCAAGGGGAACGTTGTTATGTCGAACAAAGCCATGTTACCAGAATTGATGAAGACCCATGGCATCAGCCGTCGCGCTTTTATGAAATATTGCGCGTCTTTGGCGTCTGTCATGGCGCTGTCCCCGGCCATGGTCCCGCGCATTGCCGAGGCTTTGGAAAATGCTCGGCGCCCTTCGGTGATTTGGCTGTCGTTCCAAGAATGCACGGGGTGCACAGAATCCATCCTCCGGTCCCATTCCCCGACGATTGAAGACCTGATCTTCAATGCAATTTCGTTGGATTATCACCACACCTTACAAGCCGCATCCGGGCATGCCGCCGAAGCCGCCCGAGAACAGGCGATGAAGGAAAATTACGGAAAATATATCTTGGTGGTTGATGGTTCGATTCCGATCAAAGACCCCGGCTATTCCTGTATTGCCGGAATTTCGAATTTAGACATGTTGAAAGAAACCGCCGCCGGGGCCGCCGCAATTGTCAGTGTTGGCACGTGCGCCGCATATGGCGGAATCGGCCATGCCGACCCGAACCCCACGGGCGCGGTTGGCGTATCGGAAATCATCAAAGACAAACCCATTATCAATGTGCCGGGGTGTCCCCCCATTCCCGTGGTCATGACGGGCGTGTTGGCACACTTTTTAACGTTTGGTATTCCCGACCTTGATGAACTTGGGCGACCCAAAGCCTTTTATGGGGAAAGCATCCATGATCGGTGTTATCGCCGCCCCTTTTATGACAAGGGCATGTTTGCCGAAAACTTTGATGACGAAGGCGCGCGCGGCGGTTGGTGTCTTTACAAACTGGGCTGCAAAGGCCCCATCACCAAAAGCGCATGCGCCACAATAAAATGGAACAATGGGGTGAGCTTCCCGATTGAAGCCGGGCATCCGTGCCTAGGCTGTACCGAACCAGATTTTTGGGACAACGGTGGGTTTTATAAACCTTTATCTGTGCCGGCGGGCGATTATCGCAAAGCAGGAGTCGCCGCCGTAGCCGGGGGAGCCGCGATTGGCGTGGCAAGTGCCCTGATGTCCAAGGCCAAAAAAGCCAAAGCCGCCAAGGCCCATGAAACCGTGGATGCCCATGATTTGGAGAAATCGTCATGAACAATCAAGCTTTTGATCTTTTGATGTGGGCGCGTGGACCGGCCTTTGATATCGCCTTAATGATTTTCGCCGGAGGCATCGTTTTGCGGATCGTGGAAATATTCGTGTTGGGACGGAAAAAAGATTTGGCCCCGGCCAAAGGCAACCCCGTGGCCCAAGGACTCAAAACCATCTTCAGCCGTTCTGTGCCACGCGAAGGTTTGGTGAAATTTGCGCCGATCACCTATATCGGCGGTTATATTTTTCACATCGGTTTTTTCATTGCGTTCTTTTTCTTTGCTCCACACATTGCATTGTTTACCGATGCGTTTGGTGTGTCGTGGCCCAGCACGGGTCGAGTGATTGTCGAAAGCGCCACGGCGTTGGCGTTGTTGGCGTTGATTGCCCTGATCTATTCACGCTTCACTGATCCGGTGCGCAAGGCACTGACCACGTTTGATGATTATTTGGTGTTGGTGTTAAGCGGCTTGCCGTTGTTGACAGGCTATATCGCCGTAAACAAATTGTTCGGCGATCCGACCATGATGATGGCGTTTCACATCCTGTCTGTCGAAGCCTTGATGATTGCCTTTCCCTTCACCAAATTGATGCACGCGTTCAGCTTTGCTATTTCCCGTTATTACAATGGTGCCATCCAAGGCCGAAAAGGAGCAGAATCATGAGCGCGACTTTCGAGAGAGGCCTAAATGCTCTGCGGGAGCAAATTGATGCGCCGGTCGCCAGTTTTTTCACAAGCTGTGTGAATTGCGGATTGTGCGCCGAAGCCTGTATTTTTTACCGGGCCACCGAAGACCCAAAATACATTCCCATCAAAAAACTCGATTTGATGCGCCGTGTGTGGTCGCGGGAATTTACCTTGTTTGGGTGGATCGCCGGAGCCTTAGGCTTGGTTAAACCCGTCACCGACAAAGATTTCAGCGATTGGGAAACCTTGGTTTACGACAGTTGCACCATGTGTGGACGTTGTACCTTGGTCTGTCCGGTGGGCAATGACATCACCATGATGATCCGCAAAATGCGCGAAGGCATGAGTGCCGCGGGACATGCCCCGGTCGAACTGATCGCGGCGGCGGGCCGTCATGCCGATTTAGGCAGTCCCATGGGCGAACTGCACCCGGCCTTACATGCGCAAGTGAAACACGCCATTAAAGACACGGGTATTGAAATCGAATTTGATAAACCGGGTGTCGATTACATGGTGATTTTATCGGCTCAAGAAATTGCTGAGTTCCCGGATGTTTTAGGTGCCATGGCTAAGATCTTCAAAAAAGCCGGCCTTACATGGACCATTTCAAATGAAGCCTTTGAAGCCACCAACGTCGGCATTCAATTGGGCAATCGTGATGTGGCGCGTGTCTTGGTGCAACGGGTTGTTGATGCGGCAGAAAAGCTGGGCGTAAAATATGTGATCAGTCCCGAATGTGGACATGCATATCAGGCTCTGCGTTGGGAAGGCCCGAACTTGATTGGCCGTTCGTATAAGTTTGAGGTGATTCATATTATCGAATTGCTGGATAAATTGCGCGCCGAAGGCAAGCTGAAAACAAAGGGCAAAAACACCCAAAAACTGACCTTTCACGATCCCTGTCAAATCAATCGTCGCGGCGGCATCAATGGTGAACCCCGGCGTTTGATGAACATGGTGGCCGAGAACTTTGTCGAAACCGATGATGCCGGAACCATGAATTGGTGTTGCGGCGGCGGCGGCGGTGTTGGGTCCAATGAACGTGCCGAAGGATTGCGCCATGCGGCGTTTAAACTGAAAAAAATACAGCTTGAAAAAGTCGAACCGGAAGTCATTGTCACCATGTGTGCCTATTGCCATCACACGTTGGATAATGTGTTGGAAGAATTCAACATGGATCAAGAAGTGATGGGCTTGACCGAGTTGGTTGCTGAATATTTAGATGATGACGTTTAAAGATAGGGGAACGAAGACATGAGCAAGAGACTGATCGTAGACCCGGTTACCCGTATCGAAGGACACCTTCGCATCGAAGCCCAAATGGATGGTCAGCGCATTGCCGAGGCTTATTCATCCGGCACCATGGTGCGCGGCATTGAAATTATTTTACGGGGGCGTGATCCCCGCGATGCATGGGCGTTTGCCCAACGGATTTGCGGGGTGTGCACCTTGGTGCACGGCGTGGCTTCGGTGCGCGCCGTGGAAGATGCCTTGGATTATAAAATCCCGCCCAATGCGCAACTGATCCGAAACTTGATGATCGCGGCTCAATACGTGCATGATCATGTCATGCACTTTTATCACCTGCATGCGTTGGATTGGGTAGATGTGGTTTCGGCACTCGATGCAGACCCGGCCGCCACCGCCGTTTTGGCCCAAAGCCTATCCAATTATCCGCGCTCTTCCCCCGGTTATTTTGCCGACATGAAGAAAAAATTAAAAACCTTTATCGATCAAGGCCAGTTGGGTATTTTTGCGAATGGTTATTGGGGGCACCCAGCGTACAGGTTACCACCAGAAGCCAACCTGATGGCCTTTGCCCATTATCTGGATGCTTTGGAATGGCAACGCGACGTGGTGCAATTGCACACCATCTTTGGCGGCAAAAATCCACACCCTAATTTTGTGGTGGGGGGGGTGCCGTGTTCCTTAGACCCCAATACCGACGGCGCCATTAATATGGAAAAACTGGCTAAAATTTCTTCCGTAATTTCACGTATGGAAGATTTTGTCGATATGGTTTACGTGCCCGATACCTTGGCAATTGCCGGATACTATAAAGATTGGGCCTCGATCGGCGAAGGCGTTGGAAACTTCTTAACCTATGGCGATTTCCCCACCGGAGATACCAATGACGTGTCCAGTTTCTTAATTCCACGCGGGGTTATTTTAGACCGGGATATTTCAACAATCCACGAAATTGATCTGGATGAAGAAAGCCAAATTCAAGAATTTGTCGATCACGCTTGGTATGATTACAAAGACGGGGCCGGAACCGGACTGCACCCTTATAAAGGAGAAACCGAACTTAATTTCACCGGGCCAAATCCACCTTATGATCAATTGAACGTGGATAAAGAATATTCATGGATCAAATCGCCACGCTGGAAAGGCAAAGCGATGGAAGTCGGGCCGTTGTCGAGGATGTTGATGTTATATGCCAGCGGCAATAATCAGGCTCAGGAATTGGTCAACATGACCTTGAATAAATTGGACGTTCCGGTGACTGCATTGTTTTCGACCTTGGGCCGTACCGCGGCACGCACATTAGAAACCAAAATGTATGTGGGTTTCATGCGAGGCTGGTACAATGACCTGATCGCCAATATCAAGGCCGGGGATTTAAACACCCATAACGATGCTTTGTGGGACCCAAAAACATGGCCCAAAAAAGCCCAAGGGGTGGGGTATATGGAAGCCCCGCGCGGAGCTTTGGCCCATTGGATTGTCATCGAAGATCAAAAAATCGCAAACTACCAAGCCGTTGTCCCCACCACGTGGAACGCCGGGCCACGCGATGCCCAAGGTCAATCGGGACCCTACGAAGCGGCATTGAAAGGCCATGTTCTGGCCGTGCCCGATCAACCGCTGGAAATCCTGCGAACCATTCACAGTTTTGATCCGTGCATTGCCTGTGCCGTACATTTAACCGGCGATGACGGAGAAGATATGCTGGAAGTGACAATCACTTGATGGATACAGGTTTTGGCGGACAATTGCGCGTGGTTCTGAATGTTTTTGACGGATGCGTAAGCGGTGTAAAGATTATATCCACCCGTCCGGAAGATGCGTCCYATGTGTTTATTGGGCGCAGGCCGGGCGATGTTGTCAGCACCGTTGGTTTGTTGTTTTCGCTGTGCGGCACAGCCCAAACCATCGCCAGTTTGCAAGCTGTTGAACAAGCCCTAGGCCTCACCATCCCTCCCCAACAATCGGCGGCGCGCGATGTGTTGCGTCTCGCGGAAATGCTCAGCCAGACGGTTTTACGATTATGTGTGGACTGGCGTCTTATTTTCGGTCTGGACGTTCAGCCGGACTTGGTGCGGGCGTGTTTGAATGCTGAAAATCAACTGGAAGACGTTTTGTTTAACGCAACCACATGGAAAGTTCCGGGCGGCGTTGCCGTAGGCTCGAACCTTACAAAGGTGCAATCTATTTTAGAGACTGTGCAAACAGCAACAACGACCTTTAATGATGGTCCTGCGGATCAATTACGCAAAGCCTTAGAGGCTTTAGACATCAAAGATTTAGGCCCTGATCTTGCCACCCGTTTGGAAGATCGCCTTGCAAACTTAACGCACTTGCCAACCAAAATGTTAGACTGTCAAAAACAATTGGGGCAAGTGAAAGGTGTTGAAGTGCCGATAAAACCAAATGGACAAGGGGAAGCAACGGTAGAGACCGTGCGTGGCCCCTTAACGCACAAGGTCACCATCGAAAAAGGGCTGATTCTCAACTACCAAATCCAGGCCCCAACCGATGTTAATTTCGCCGAAGACGGCCCTTTGGTGCAGGGACTTATCGGCCAAGACAGCCTAGATCTAAACACCCTTAAGAAAATTTCCGAACTTTATGTTTTGGCGATTGATCCCTGTGTCGCCTGTACTGTGGAAATTCCCAATGCATGAAATGTCGTTAGCCGAAGGGGTCGTACAAATCATAGAAGACCAAGCCAAAAGTCAAGATTTTGAAAGGGTTATCACGGTGTGGTTGGAAATTGGTGAACTGTCCCATGTGTCCCCTGAAGCCATCACGTTTTGTTTTGAAGCCGTGGCCAAAGGCACCATCGCGGACGGTGCTATCGTGGAAATTATTCGCACACCCGGTCAAGCATGGTGTTATGATTGTGAAGCGGAAATTCAGGTGCCCAGCCTGATTGATCCCTGCCCCAAATGCGGCGGGTTTAAGGTGCAAGTCACCAAGGGCCAAGACATGCGGGTGCGGGAAGTAGAGGTCGAATAAAATGTGTGTCACATGCGGGTGCGGCGGCAAAAACAGCGTAGTAGAAGGTGAGCAAAAGAGTGCTCATACGCACGACCATCATCACGATCATCACCATTCACATGCGCCGAGGGTAAGCCCTTCACGCATTGTGCAGATTGAACGCGACATCCTCAGCAAAAACGACCACCTTGCCTTTCACAATCGCAAACATTTGGCAGAGCGTGGAATTTTAGCTTTGAACTTGGTGTCTTCACCGGGATCGGGGAAAACCACATTGTTGGCCCGCACCGCAACTGACCTTGCCGATTTGATGCCGATGACGGTGATCGAAGGTGATCAGCAAACCACCCTAGACGCCGAACGCATTCGCGCAACGGGAGTTGAGGCTATCCAAATCAACACGGGTAAAGGTTGCCATTTAGATGCCGATATGGTGCGCCGTGCTTTAGATACCTTAAAGCTGAAAACAGGCGGTGTGCTGTTTATCGAAAATGTTGGCAACCTTGTGTGTCCGGCAGCGTTTGATTTGGGGGAAGCCGCCAAGGTTGCCATTTTATCGGTGACCGAGGGCGAAGACAAACCGCTCAAATATCCCGACATGTTTCAGGCCGCTCAACTGATGATTCTCAATAAATCCGACCTGTTGCCCTATGTGCCATTTGATGTCGAAAAATGTATTGAATACGCCAGACGGGTTAATCCAAATATCGAAGTCCTGCAACTCAGCGCCCAGACCGGAGATGGGCTTGAAGCTTGGTATGACTGGATCACCACACAACGGACCCTGATCAAGAAGACTGCGGAGGCAGATGGTGAATGAGTGTCTTCGGCTTCGCATCCGCATTCGGGGCACTGTCCAAGGCGTCGGTTTTCGGCCCTTTATTTATGCGTTAGCGTTGCAGCATGATTTAACGGGCTGGGTTCTCAATGATGGAGAGGGCGTCTTGGTCGAGGTCGAAGGTGAGAAAACACAGGCTTTTGTCGAAGGCCTGAGAAAATCTCCACCGCCTTTGGCGCGCATCGAGGCAATCGACAGTGAACCCGTTCACGTCACAGACGAAAAAGGTTTTAA
>NVSZ01000034.1 GCA_002732845.1 Rhodospirillaceae bacterium | reverse complement strand
GGTGTGATGTGGAAAACTTACAACGCCGCTGGCTTCTTAGAATATAGCTTCGCAGAAACTGTGGCTGCCATGTTCCCTTATTATGTGATCCGTACAACTGGTGGCATACTCTTCTTCGCTGGTGCTCTTGTGATGGCGTATAACGTTTATCGCACCATCACCATGACCAAAGAAGAAGAAGCCAATATCCAAACCGTACCTGAAACTCAAGCTGCTGCTTAATCGGAGATTTAAAATGTTCAAATTTAAACATGAACTGATTGAAAAAAACGCCACTTTGTTGCTTGTTGGGTCGTTACTTGTGGTGACCATTGGCGGTATTGTTGAGATCGCGCCTTTATTCTACCTTGAAAATACCATCGAAAAGGTTGAAGGCATGCGCCCATATACCCCGCTCGAGCTTAAGGGGCGTGAAATTTATATGCGCGAGGGTTGTTATAACTGCCATAGCCAAATGATCCGCCCGTTCCGTGATGAAGTTGAACGTTATGGTCACTACTCCCTAGCTGCGGAAAGCATGTACGACCATCCTTTCCAATGGGGCTCTAAACGCACAGGTCCTGATTTGGCTCGTGTGGGTGGAAAGTACTCTAACGATTGGCACATGGCTCACATGATCAATCCTCGGGCTTTGGTCCCAGAATCGATCATGCCGGGTTATCCGTTTATGGCAGAACGTGAACTGTATGTTGACGATATCGAAAAGCACATGGAAGCTTTGCGGATGGTCGGCGTACCGTATACGGACGAACAAATTGCAAAAGCCAAAGAAGACATTGTGGCTCAAGCAAGTCCGGATCTTATTGATCCGGAAGAAATGTCCGCACGTTATCCTAAAGCGGTTGTTGGTGTCTTTGACGGTGATCCAGAAGTGGTCACGGAAATGGATGCTTTGATCTCGTACCTCCAAGTTCTAGGCACTATGGTCGATACCAAGTCCTACAAAATTGGACCTGATGGGAGATAATCATTATGGATCTTATGACACTCACGGAAATTGTACGTTCTCTTTGGGTCGTTTGGCTCATGGGTATCTTCTTCGCCATCATTTTTTGGGCGTTGAGACCTAAGAATAAAAAACGATTTGAAGACGATGCAATGATTATTTTCAGAAATGAAAAAAAGGACGGAGGCCCATCTCATGGCTGAACCAGAAAAAGACGAATTTACGGGAACCATGACCACCGGTCACGAATGGGATGGTATCAAAGAACTCGATACCCCTATGCCACGTTGGTGGGTTTGGACCTTCTATGCCTGTATCGTTTGGGCAATTGGGTACATGATTTATTATCCATCTTGGCCGACCTTGACAGATCACTGGAAAGGAACTTCGGGTTACACAGACCGTAAAGCTTTGGAAGAAGAATTGGCGGTTCGTGATGTTGAACGTGCGGTGTGGTATGAGAAGTTTACCTC
The DNA here is from genome assembly GCA_002732845.1 of Rhodospirillaceae bacterium. Classification (GTDB taxonomy): domain Bacteria; phylum Pseudomonadota; class Alphaproteobacteria; order Rhodospirillales; family Magnetovibrionaceae; genus JANLGW01. The sequence continues at coordinate 27,121 of NVSZ01000034.1, read as the reverse complement.
TCAGGACATCAACCAAATCGCCAAAGATAATGAACTTTTGAACTTCGCCATGTCTGGCGGCAAAGTGATCTTTGGTGAAAACTGCTCCGCTTGTCACGGTTCACAAGGTTCCGGTGCTCCGGGTTACCCTGTGTTGGCGGACGATGACTGGATCTGGGGTGGGTCTTTGACCGCCATCGAAACCAGTATCCGTTTTGGTATTCGTTCATCGCATGACGATACTCGGATCAGTGACATGCCTGAGTTTGGCGATGATATGTTGGAAAAAGACGACATTGCTGAAGTTGCTGACTACGTTTTGGCCTTATCTACAGGTAAATCTGATGATGATGCCAACGAAGAAGGCAAAGAAGTATATGAAGAAGAATGTGCTTCTTGCCACGGCGAAGACGGTGAAGGCGGACGCGAGTCCGGTGCGCCACGTCTCAGCGACGGTATCTGGTTGTACGATGGCACGCGTGAAGCCATCATCAAGCAAGTCACCAAACCAAGCCACGGCGTTATGCCAACTTGGGAAGATCGTTTGGATGACGTCTCTATCAAGCAGGTGGCCATTTATGTTCACTCGCTCGGTGGCGGTGAATAACTTGACTGGACTATAAATTGAAGGGGGGGNAGTATCGGGTAACCGACGCTCCCCCTTTTTCGTTTAATATACAAAAATAACGAGAACATCATGGCCGACACAAAAGAAAAACCTCCCGCCCTATACGAAAAACAAGTCAAAGCCTACCCTCAGCGTATCAAGGGTACATTTCGAAACATCAAATGGCTGACGCTAAGTGTTGTTTTAGGACTGTATTATGTGTTGCCGTGGTTTCGTTGGGACCGTGGCCCAAGCTTACCGAACCAAGCTGTGTTGATGGATATGTCCGGTCCGCGGATTTATTTCTTTGCCATCGAAATTTGGCCCCAAGAAATTTATTACCTGACCGGGCTTTTGGTGCTGGGTGCCATTGGTTTGTTCTTAGCCACCGCGATTGCCGGGCGCGTGTGGTGCGGCTTTACCTGTCCGCAAACCATTTGGACCGATCTGTTTATTTATGTTGAAGGCCTGATCGAAGGTGACCGCAACAAACGCATCAAATTGGACAAAGGGCCAATGACGGTCAATAAAATTTGGCGCAAAACCCTTAAACATACCGTGTGGTTGGTGATCTCGATCTTGACCGGTGGTGTGTTTATTTTCTATTTTGCCAATGCTCCGGAAATTCTCGTCGATATGGTGACAGGCCAAGCCAGCACCACCGTTTATGGCTTTGTCGCGTTAACCACGGGCATGACGTATTTGTTGGCGGGCATGGCGCGCGAACAGGTGTGCATCTATATGTGTCCTTGGCCGCGTTTTCAGGGCTCGATGTTTGACGAAGACAGCCTGATTGTCACCTACGAAGAATGGCGGGGCGAACCTCGCGGTAAACCGAAAAAAGGTTTGGACAGTCTTGGCGATTGTGTTGATTGTAATTTGTGTGTGGCGGTTTGCCCGGTGGGGATCGATATCCGCAAGGGTCAACAGTTCGAATGCATCGGGTGTGCGCTGTGCGTCGATGCATGTGATTCCATCATGACCAAGCTGAACCGTCCGTTGGGCTTGATCACGTATGATTCCATCACCAACCAAAATGCGCGTAAAAACGGCAAGCCGCAAACCACCAATATTGTTCGTCCGCGCACCATGTCCTATGCGGCCATGTTATTGTTGGTCATCGGCATTATGGGCTATGGTTTGATGAACAGGTCCGAACTGGAAATCAATGTCCAGCGCGACCGGGCGCCGTTGTTTGTGCACTTGAGCAATGGCGATATTCGCAATGGCTATACCTTTAAAATCCTCAACATGGTCAACGAAGAACAGACCTATACCCTGTCGATTGATGGGTTAGACGATGCGAAGTTGTGGGTTATTGGCGTGGCCCCCGATCCCGTAGAACAAGTCACCATTCATGTGGGGGCTGATCAAGTTGGCACGTTCCGCATATTTGTCAGTGTTTCTCCCGATGCTTTGGAAGAACACTTCGATGATATGGAATTTGTCCTGATCAATACAAAAACAGGTGAAAAAACTGAAACCGAAGTGGCCTTTGCGGGTCCGGAAGACTAAACTGCAAAAAAGGGTTTAAGGACATGACGGCAATGAGTAAATCTAAACGACAAGACGGTTGGTGGTATCCATGGATATTCGTCGCGGCCTTTGGCGTGATTATTATCGTGAACGGCATCATGGCCTATATCGCGTCCAGCACATGGACCGGGCTTGAAACAGAAAAAGCTTTTAAGGTRGGGCAGAACTTTAATGCAAGGCTCGCCCAAAAATCCGCCCAAGCGGCTATGGGCTGGAAAGTCGGTTTGCAGTTTAAGAGCTTTCCGACGCCAGACAAACCTCATGGTGGGCAAGTGCAGATGCGTTTTATCGATGCCAAGGGCGTGGATATTGAAGGCCTAAAAATCCAGGCCATCGCCAAACGTCCAACGCATGAAGGCTATGACCGGGTTTTAGAGTTTACCGACCGCACCGAAGGGCGTTATATCGCCATCACCAACCTGCCACTGGCCGGGCTTTGGGACATTCATCTTGAAACGCGTTTGAATGGTCAGCTCTTTAAAGCTGAGCACCGTATTCAGGTTCCTTAAGTGACGGAAGTTCATCGCAGCACTTGTTTACATTGCGGTGAGCTGGTTCCGCCGGGCAGTTCCGGCGGGGCAACCTTTTGCTGTTCGGGCTGTCATGCGGCGTATGAAATAATTCAGGGCATGGGGCTAGAAGGCTATTACAAGCGCCGCAGCCTAGACCCTGATCAACCCCTGTTAAAACCTGACGAACAAGAAAGTCGTTTTGACTTTGAAACCTATACCGAGGTTTCAAAGGACGGCATCAGTACCCTGCATTTGATGGTCGAAGGCTTGCAGTGTGCGGCGTGTGTATGGCTCATCGAAATGGTCTTGAAACAACAAGACGGTGTACATCATGCGCGCATCAACATGACCACCCGGCGTTTGGTTTTGAAATGGGACAACACAAAAGTTTCCGCCGATGAACTGGCCCATAGCGTCACGCAACTGGGCTACCGTCTGGCCCCGTATGACCCCACCCTTATTTCCGCAGAAACCACAAAACGCGAAAAACAATTGATGCGAGCTTTGGTGGTGGCTGGGTTTGCTGCGGGCAATGTCATGCTGTTTTCGGTGTCCGTGTGGGCCGGGCATAGCCAAGGCATGGGCGAATATACCCGCAATTTCATGCATTGGGTTTCGGCGCTGATTGCGTTGCCCGCGATTGCCTATTCGGCTCGGCCCTTTTTCACATCGGCGATCAAGGCCTTAAAAGCCAAACGCACCAATATGGATGTTCCGATATCCTTGGCGGTGATTTTGGCCGCCAGCATGAGTTTGTTTGAAACCATGCGCATGGGCGAACATGTCTATTTTGACAGTGCCATATCGCTGGTCTTTTTCCTTTTGATCGGGCGCTATCTGGACAGTCGCGCGCGTGGTCGTGCTCGTTCTGCCGGGGAAAACCTAATGGGGCTCCGTGCTCGCGCCGTAACCATATTGTTAGAAGATGGTACCCGCGAAATTGGCCCCCCCAGCCGCTTAAAACCCGGCATGCAGTTTTTGGTCGCGGCGGGGGAGCGCATCGCCGCCGATGGCATTGTTCTGTCAGGTGAAAGCGATGTGGATGCACAACTGCTGAACGGCGAAAGTGTTCCCGAACGCTGTGCGCCCAAATCAAAAGTGTTTGCGGGAACCTTAAATTTGTCCGGTCCTTTGACCGTTGAGGTATCTGCCGTGGGCGAAGACACCTTGCTCAGCGAAATTGTCCGTCTGATGGAATCCGCCGAAGAGGCCCGCGCCAAATATGTGGCCCTGGCTGATCGCGTGGCACGGCTGTATGCGCCCGTCGTGCACATTCTGGCCTTTGGGGCCTTTGCGGGCTGGTGGCTCATTGGGGGGCAGTCATGGCAAGAGGCATTGATGATTTCCATTGCGGTGCTGATTATTACTTGTCCGTGCGCGTTGGGCCTTGCCGTTCCGGCGGTACAGGTGGTTGCGGGGGGGCGATTGTTGCAACGCGGCATTTTGATGAAAGAAGGTACCGCGCTGGAACGCCTAGCCACCGCCGATATTTTTGTTTTTGATAAAACCGGAACCTTGACCCAAGGCCAGCCACAGTGGACCAATGCGGATGAAATCAGCGAAGCGGACATCGAACTTGCAACGTCGATGGCGATGACCAGCAAGCATCCGTTGTCGCGCGCCCTGACTCAAAACAGAGACAACATCGTTCCCGCCAAAAGCATTGTCGAGGTTCCGGGATCTGGTTTGAAATTGATGACAGCCAAAGGTGAAGTCCGTTTAGGGCGCCGAGATTGGTGCGGTGTAAACCAACACCATGATACGGTCGAAGCCGAACTGTGGTTGGCGCGTCCGGAGGCTGAGCCTGTTCGTTTTGTTTTTACCGACCAAATCCGCGCCGATGCTGCCGATACAATTTCCGCCTTAAAACAGCAAGGGTTTCAGGTCGTGTTGCTCAGCGGGGATCGTTCGATTGCGGTGGAAGCTGCGGCAAAGTCCGCAGGCATTTCAGACTGGCATGCGGACTTAAAACCAGCGGAAAAAGTTGCTCATCTGGAAAAACTAGCCCGTCAAGGTTTGAAGGTTGTTATGGTGGGTGATGGTTTGAATGATGCCCCGGCGTTGGCTGCCGCGCATGTATCGCTGTCACCATCCAGCGCCGCCGATGTTAGCCAGACCGCTTCGGACATTATTTTCCAAGGCAAAAAACTAGCTCCTATTTTAGAAGCTCTTCGGGTCGCAAAACGATCTGATCGCTTGATCAAACAAAATTTTGCGTTATCGTTCATCTATAATTTATTGACCGTGCCGTTGGCGTTGTCGGGGTTGGTGACACCGCTGATTGCCAGCATCGCCATGTCGACGTCCAGTTTGGTGGTTATTTCAAACTCACTGCGTCTTGCAAAAGGTGCTGGGGCCTCAAATTCTAAGGATAAACAAATATGACCGTTCTTCTTTTCCTCATCCCGATTGCCTTGATTTTGGGCTTGGCCGCATTGGGGGCTTTTTTGTGGTCGTTAAAATCGGGCCAGTATGAAGACATGGAAGGGGCCGCTAATCGGATTTTGTTTGACGACGACGAACCGCCGCTTCCTAAAAAAGACGATGATAAAACCGATTAACTCTGTTTTTTGACCTTTTATTTTTTTATCCATGTACCATCGGCGACTTGAATGAATTCACCAGAAGCGCTTTTTTCAACAAAGCGTTTGCCCGCAACTGTTTCGATAAGATCCAGTTTGGTTTTGTGTTTGTTGGCGATTAAAACATATTGATCGCGGCGATCTTCATTGGCTTGTAAAACAATGTCTTTGACGTCGCGGGGCGCATCCATCACCACCAATCCTAAATAACCATCCGTTCGTTCGCCAATCCATCCGGCGCGTTTGGCGAGCGGGATTGCTGGCGTCACCGAAATACCCTCAACATCCTTTTCAACCTTTAATAAGATTTCTTGTTTGATGTTGATGTCTACAATCAGGTGAATGGGTTTGTCTGGGGCTTCGACCTTGATGGTTGGCGTGCAAGCCGTGCCTAACACAACGGCACCTGCCGCAAAAAATAAAGTCACAATTTTGAGTKTTTTCATRATCATTCTCCAAACCTGTTCATGCGGTCYTGAATRTGGGCGGGSACTTTGTARGCCGCCAAGCCATCATTCATGATGCGTCCAATMTGGCCCTTRATGTTAAAGTCTAGCACAACCGGGAAGCCATCATAAAATTKGGGATTGTGACCCWCAACATTCAAGGYAATTGTGGCTTCGGAYTTGGCCCCRCCTTCRATRSCRATGGAAAGTTTTGAATAGCGAAAATCGGAYAGGGCATCCACGGCGATTTGGGCGGTTGAACTTAGCACCTCTTTGGGCTGATAGGATAAACGTCCAGCGCCTTTTGCCGAAAGCTTTCCGTGAACAATGCGAAATTCATCATTGATTTTTTGTATGGGCAGGTGGCCTTCTAAAAGACCTTGCCCCGTCAAGCCGTTGACTTGAAAAATATTCAGGAATTCTTTGAGCTGAAGGTCTGTAAAATGAACATCCAAACTTTCTGGTAGGGCAAACAACTCCGTTTCAAAGGGATCAATAGCAACGGTTCCGCCGGCCCAATCTAAGGCCACATTCGAAACCAAAATCTGCTTTTGGTCCGTTATGTTGAAAGAGGCCGTGCCATTGGTCAATGGGAACCCGACATTTAAGACACCAAAGGAAACATCCTGAACACCATCGGTGATGGGCGGCCAAAGTTGTTTGAATTTGACGACCGTATTCAGACGATTAAGTTCAGCCATTTCGTCGATGATGTCTAAGTTTTCAACAAGCACGGACGCCGATTGTGCAAGGTTGTTCCCCTCAAAACACAGCTTTCCTGCGCCGACAATTTGCCCGCCTTTGACCGTCAAAGTGCGCCCGGCGGTCAACGCAGATGCAGGTGCAAAACTATAATCGCTCAGCAAAGCATCCCCCTGAGCACACGCCTTGTCTGGCGTCCAATCYGCCGTCAGCACCGCCATAATCAACCCTTTCATCTTTTGCACCAGCCCCCCATAGCGGGGAGAAAGGTCAGATGGAGAAAGGCCATTATCTTTAAAACGAAGGGGTATTAATCGTCCAGTGCCTTGCCCGCGYCTTGAAACAACATCGTGCGATCCMGAAAATTCTACTTTTAAATCCTGAGCCCCGCGCACATGGCCCAAAAACGTGATGGACGGGTCCAGATAGGTCGCCTTTGCCGAAAGGGTGAGCGGCATGAAGCGGGGTGGGGATTGTAAATCTAAAAGCGAGCCGACATCGATGGTCCAATCATTTTGTATTTTTTGAACGTTAAAAGATTGCACCTGAAAACGATCCCCGTTGTTCAGGCGTACGCTCATTTTCTTTTGAGATTGAATGACAAAATCAGATCGGTTTAAGAAGTCGGCACAAAGCTCAACACCGTCAACATGGACCTTTAAATCTGGAACATAAATGGACCGTACGGAAACATTTAAACAATTTGTTTTAGCTATTTCGAAATCATTTTCAGAGGCAGTCCACGCAACATTTGCATCTATTTTTGCATCTTGAACCGTTTGCGTATTTAAATATCCAATGAAGGCGGTTTGCCCCGATACATGTGTAAACGGGGAAGAACTTGAAAACTGTGTTGAAAAACGTGCCGTTGCTGATTTTAAAAGCGGACTTTTGAGCTCCGTAGAAAACTGTATGTTTCCTCTGATTTGATCTGAATCTAGGCTGATCTCGGCGATGCTTTGACCTTGCTGTATCATGATCCCTTGGGCTTTAAATTCTTGGCAATTGTCATTTTCGGGTGAGCTGATCTTGACCATTCCGCCCTTTGAACTTTGCACCCTCAGGCCCGTTGTTGACGGGAATAGTTCAAAAGCGACGGTTCCGCCAAACGTATGGCAGGGACCAATTTTTAAGCCTGCCAGCGTGCTGGAAAAAAACACGGTTGGCAATGTGCCAACGTTACCGATGAGGGCCTTTTGAGCCAAGGTGGTGAGGTCATTCAGGCTCGACGAAACCGATACTTCTGCTGATACTTGTCCGCCCGAAACAAGGCTGGACGACAAAACTTGCGTAACATTTTCGCCAAAAACCTTTGCCGACACATCAACCAATCCGGCCCCGGACTGGGTGAAATCGACCGAGGTGAACAATTCACCGCTGACCCATTTTTGGCTTTGTGGTTTTAAAATGAAGTGGCTGTCAAAGCGTCCTTTTTTTAAGTCCAAGGTCATCAAGGCGCGGCTGTCACCCAGATAAGGTACGCTCAGCGTTTTGATGCCCAATTGCCCGTCGCCCATAAAGGATAAAAGATGATCGATGTTACCGCCGAGTTCAATTTTTCCAAACAGGCCTTTTGCCGACAGTCCGCCGTAAGTGTATTGCCCATTTTCAACAGACAGAGTGGATTTGAATTCTTTTTGAGCGGACAAGGATGCATCCGCCCGGCCAGCAACTTGTCCCCATGGTGTGTCTATTGACATCAAGCCTTCATCAATAAAGATACCGCCTTTGGCATTTTTCGTGACCAATCCAGATAAAGTCATGTTGATGATGGCCCCTTTTGAGGCCATCGAAATAATCGCGTCTTTGAGAAGCAGACTGCGAAAGGGGAGGGATATTTGTTCTTTAAGGTCAGCGGCTTGTATTTTTTTTGCCCCGCTGAACAAAATCTCATCCAGCTCGCCAAAACTCAACTGACCATTTTGGACTTCCCCGCTGAGACGCAGGCCTTCGACCTTTAAGGTGCCAATTTCACCGTTAAAAAGCTCTGCCCATCGAAATGTTGCCTCAAGATTTGGGATCTCTAAGCCTAAACCTTCGCCGATGCGAATACCGGAAAATGTAATGCCGGATGTGGAGACTTTTTGAATGTGAAAGGATACGGTTGGGAGCCCCGCCGCGCGCAAAGCTTCTTGTGCCATGTTCGACCAAAGGCTTGGGCTGAAATACGCGCCAAACAAAAACACCAAAATTGCGCTGGCCCAGATACCTTTTTTCACGGTTTTAATCCTCGCTGATCTTGGCGTTAGAATTTTCCAGACTTGGCTAGGCCTTGCAGAAGTTTATCGATATCGGCGTTTACAATTAACAAGGTTGCCTGATCGGCGCATCCATTTTCCGACATCCAAGCGGCCGCGTGCATGCGGGTTGGCATGTCGCCCGGCACCGTGCGCAGGGTGATGTCGATGGGCGGGTCGTTAGACAGGGTCAGTTCGTACGTTTCCGTATCATTCAGGGGCACATCAACGGGCCATGGCACGAAGGCTTGGCCCCTCGGCAATTCGAAAAGGGTGATGTCATCGGCACTTTGCAAAGATACGGTATCGGTATTTGATACCGAAGACCGCCATAATTTTAAAGTTTCAGAGCGTTGGAAACACACCGTTCCGCCGCTGTTCACGTTAAAGGCCCATGGATCGGACAGCGCCGGGGCGGCGAGGCTGCGAAAGGCACCCATGGCTTTGGTGCTGAATGCGGATGAGTTAAAAAGCTTGGCAAAGGTATTAACCAAATTGACCTTTGGGCCTTGAGTTGCATCGGGGCTTTGCTTTAATTGGGCGGCCAAGGTGCCTGAGAACGGGCCTTCGATTTTAACCTTTAAGCCGCGTTCGGTGATCACAATAAGCGAGCTACCTTTGGGGATGTTGACTTGATCGTTGGTGGTCAGGACGGTTCCGGTTCTGAGGTTTTTTACGTTTGTTGCGGACAGAACCACAAGGTCAGCGGCCAGCGCCGAGCCCGTGATCAGGACGAACACCGCAAGAAGAGGGGTGAAAAAACACCTAAATTTTAAAGTCATTAAAGGACTCCTTTAAAATATGTTTAGTTTAATCAGAAACGTCAACCCAAGTGGCGATCCATGTGCCTTCGCATAAAGCATCGCCCGAGACTTCAATTGTACCACGGCCTTCTTTGCCCTTAAATGTACCATCGATAACGGCACCTTCCCCATCCGAATATCCGGTGACACGCATTTTACCCGCCTCATCCACCTTACCTGTTAAATAGGTCCTGCCATCGGAATATACAATCGCGCTTACAATGCGATTGTCTTCGATCACCATGGGGCGGGTACGATCGTCGTGACAGACGCCTCTGCCCCTTGAGTATTTAATTTTCCAAGTCCATTCGCCGTCAAAATTTAAAGCGTCGCTGGGATACAGTATGGCGGCTTCGTAGCTTGTTCCCTCCTTGCCCGTCACGCGTGTTTTGGCGATGCGTTTGATGTTGGTTCTGGCCAGAACGGTGTATTCGCCCTTTGGGTATTTGCGAAGATAGCTTTGAAACAAGGTGGCGTCGCTGGTGTTTTGTATTGCTTGCCAGAATACCGTTTCAGGATTTGGGCCTTGAATAACGGTGGCGGTCTGAGAACGTTCGGCGGCCTTTTTAAGGTGACGTAAATTAACCTTGGCCAAGCTGATATAATCGCCCTTTGGGTAACGATTGATATAGGCTTTAAATGAATCTGGATTTTCGCTGTTTTGAATCGATTGCCAAAACACCATTTCCGCTGATGGCCCCGCGGGTGTCGCGGCGGGTTTAGCGATGACTTTGGGTTTTTCTGGAATGGGGTTGAAATAAAAATCCCCGGTCAAGGATGAGGCCTCCCATGGCACTTGGCGTTGTTTGGTGGTGCGCATGACTTCGATGCGAACCCGTTTGAACATAGATTCTGCGGACAGTCCGGGCTGTTTCATGACTTTGGCCAACGCCGCCGTATAGGGGCTGTGTTTGCCGCGCCCATCGGCGGCGACATCGCCGGGTGCGGTGGCGTACGCGATCATTGATCCACGTGGGGCGTCCATGCGGGCCAAGCCACGCGAGGCCGAGCGAAAGCTTCTGGAAAAGGGATTATTGCGGCACGCATCCATGATCACAAAATTCAGACGATTTTGGGCGTACGCCATGGTGCCCAAAACAGACTGGGCACTTAACGCTTCGATATCCACATCCCGCTCACGATTAATTTCAGCATCGATGGGGATCAAATAATTGTTACCGCGAACCTGTACACCATGGCCTGCGTAATAAAACAAGCCCACGGTATCTTTGCCCAATTCTTCCAATCGGTCACCAAAGTTCAAAATGGCGCGTTTCATAGATTTTTGATTGATGTCGTAATGGTCCAAAACTTCAAAGCCTAAGCCTCGTAACGTGGTGGCGATCAGCTTGGCATCGTTGACGGGGTTGGCTAAGGGGGCGAATTGATAGTTGCTGTTGCCGATCACCAAAGCCACGCGCGGTGCTTTGGCGGCCTGTACATCAAGCACAGACAGCCCCAAAACAAGAATCAGAGCGCAAATATAGAGAACACCTCGGATAAGTCGTAATCGCATAATACCACTCCGGATGAAAGCAAATGCAGGCGAACATTATAGTATGATTTTGAGCTGGCTTCAATCATACTATAAATAAGCTTGAAAATGCTTTGACGGTACCCAAATCAAGGGTAACGCTTAAAAATCTCGTCTTTTGAGGAGTGCAATCATGTTAAAGCTTCGTTCTTTCTGTATTGTGTTGGCCCTGTTTTTCAGTACTTCAGAGGCGTGGGCTGAAAAACGCATTGCCTTGGTGATTGGCAATGGGAACTATCCTCAGGTGGGGGTGCTCACCAATCCGCCGAACGATGCCCGGCTTATGGTAACGTCTTTGAAAAAGATAGGTTTTGACGTAATTGAACGCATCGATGTGGATCAAAAAGGCATGAAGCGGGCGATCCGCGATTTTGGTAAAAAATTGGCGGAAGCAGGTGAAGATTCCGTTGGTCTATTTTATTATGCCGGGCACGGGGTTCAGGCGGGTGGTACCAATTATTTGATTCCAGTCAATGTTAACATCGACAGCGAGGCCGATGTGGATATCGAAGCCATCACCGCCGACGCCGTGCAAAGGCAGATGGCTCAAGCGGGCAACCGTATGAACATCATCATTTTGGATGCGTGCCGAAACAATCCGTTTAAGAGAAGCTTTCGTTCGGCCAGTCGGGGCTTGGCAAAAATGGATGCCACCAAAGGCACCTTGATCGCGTACGCCACGTCACCGGGAGATGTGGCCGCGGACGGAACCGGCACAAACAGCCCTTATACCCGAGCACTTGCCAGTTCATTGCTGGTGCCGGGCCTGACCGTTGAACGGGTGTTTAAGCAGGTTCGAAATTCTGTGGTGACCTTGACCAAATCCAAACAAGTTCCGTGGGAAGCCTCATCCTTGGTGGGCTCTGATTTTTACTTTACGCCTCCAAAAGACGGTGGGAATAYAGCACTCATGTCGCAAGAAGCTATGTTTTGGCAATCGATTGTGAATTCAGATTCACCGGATGATTTTCAAATCTATCTTGAAAAATATCAAAATGGGATGTTTAAGGAGTTGGCTCAATTAAAAGTGAAGACCCTGAAAAAYAGGCCGTCGGGTACAAAGTCAGCCAGTYTAGGCCCAGCCCGGGGAACGGTTACGTTCAAGCCCGGAAAGTATTCTTTGGATGTTTTTGAAAAGAACAATCAGTGCCGCAAAGTCAATWTCGATAAAATTGAGGTCACGGCTAATGCCTTCGAAGGGCGCTGGAGCCACCCTGAATCTTATGGAACGCTGGAGGGTGAAATTGAAGACGGCATTGTTATGGTGCGCCTGAAAGGCCGACACATTAACAGTCAGCGGGAATCTGTACAGTTTGATGGCAGCGACTTGGTCGTGCGCATGGATTTAAAATACAGCAGTGGTCAGTGCCGCATGGCGTTTCGCATGCCAGATGTTCTTCAATAAACGTTTTACTTGGTCCCAACATTGGTGATTTGGACCCGGCGATTCTTGCCGTTTGCAGGGTCAGACGGCAATGCCAACTGGCTTTCACCGTACCCCTTGGTCATCATGCGCGTGTCCTCAATGCCAAACGTCTGAACCAAATGTTGTTTGACCGATTGCGCGCGTTTCATGGACAATGCCATATTGGCCTCATCACTTCCCACCGCATCGGTATGACCGGATAATTGAAACGAAAAAGCCATCAATTCGTTTGATAACAAGGCCTTGCCCAATTTGGTGAGTTCTTGTTTTGCTTTATTCGTCAGTTCGGCCGAACCAAAGTTAAAGGTGATGTACATATCCAATGAAGGCAACTCGGTTGGGCCTTCTAAGGTTACACCCCGTAACTTTCCCATAGACCGGGTGCGGCCTAAATTCGCATCCACGCGATTGGGTTTTAAGGAATTGATGATGTTTTCGGTGGACGGAAGTTCAGCTTCTGCGGCAAAGGTGTTGGGCGATGCTCCTGCGATGAACAGGGCCAAAAGGCTTGCCGTTAGTGTGTTAAGATACTGTTTCATTTTCTGTCTCCTCGCGACTGTTAACGTCTGGGGACGGTTCTCAAATCCACAAAGGTCGCTGTGATCTTGTTGTTGGGATAGGCTTTTTCAAGGCCTAAAATAGCCCGACGGAAAGCGGTCAGGTATTGTCGTTCTTCTTCGACAATAGATTGACGGGTTTCGAACAAGGGATGTTCGGAGGCGATCACCATGATCATTTCTTTTCCGTAAGGCTTTTGAATTTTAAATCGTGTTTTGGTTTTATCGATGCCAAGGGTTAACGTTTTTCCGGGTTCCAACGGCGCGTCCAGCCAAAATGGACGCTGTAAATGCACCGCGTCTCCACCCGCTTGCAAATACGTTACATACAGATAACTGGCAAAGCGAGGGGCGGTTATCTGTATAGCTAAATATTCTCCGGCATTTAATTTTGGCGGAGAAACCTTAGACAGAACGGTGGCCCGCAAACCAAAATTCGTCGCCAATGGAGCTTCGAAAGTTTGCAGAGCTTCGCATTGTGGCCATGCTCGAATTTTTGTTTTAAGCTTTACGGAGGTGACGCCCGCTAAGCTTAAAATCTCTCGCCCGATATTTCCCAAATGTTTGATAGACCCGGCAAAGCCGTGGATTTTCACAGCCCCTGTGTCTGTGTACGTGGCGGAAAGATTTGCGCAATCGACTTCAGATAAAAGGTCTTCGACATCACTTGTATTGATGGGAATAGCCTTTGGTTTAGGGGGGACGATAACCTTAACCACAGGCTCAGCTTCAGGTGAAGGCCTAGGATTTGGGGGTGGTATTGGTTTCGGTTTCGGCTCAACTTTAACAATCTGAATGGGCTCAGGTTTCGGTTTGGGTTTAGGCTTCACCTTTTTTCCCGGAAGATAAGGCGAAGATAAAGGATCAAATCCCGGATCGGCGACAAAGGCATAGTTGGCATTTTTCAAATAAGCCTCGTACGACAACCATGCATAGCCTTGGTCCCCCCATGATGGTCCCCACGAATTTGCCAGCTTAAAGGCAGATCGGGTATCGTCGTATCCGACCAAAACCATGGCATGACCAAAACCATCTTTTGGGGTTACCGTATCAAAGATTTTTCCACCCTCAAATTCGTCAAAGGCTTGACCCACGCGCATGCCAAAAATGACCGGATGTCCTCGGCTTAACGTTCCGCGCAAATCTTCGATATCGGTGTGGTTTACGCGGCTCCAATCTTTGATCTTATAAGATTGAGCTAGTTTTTCATTGGCTATGGAAGGGGGCGTGGAACAGCTGGCATCGGAATAGGGAAACGATTTTAACGGTACAATGCCTTTCGTCGTCATCAGTTTCAAGGCATCTGAAATGCGGCTGCCCTGATCGCAGTTACCCAGTTTAATTTGATTGTAAATATAGGCAGGGCTGAACGGCACGTCGTTGTTTTTGCCCTGAATGTTTTCGTAATAGGTGCGCATGTAATAGCCCGTCGCCCACGCCACGCACGATCCTTGATCGCCTTGGCTGCGGATGGCTGGAAAGCGGGGGGACAAATCCGTTTGTGGAGGGATGTACGAGCGAAAATGCGGCCGCTGTTTGAAACTTCGAAACGCCACATCGTCTTCGTCGACCAATCCGGTGCGGTTGTTGGCGGCTTGGCTGGATATAGGGATCAGCACGGGCGCAAGTATAAGACTTGCCAGAGCAAGGCACACCCATATTCTCTGAAACTGTTTTAAGAGCTTAAAAATCTGACCGATCCTTTTCTCATTCAAACACGTATCCCTTCAAGCATAGCACAATATGTGTGGGGAGAAAATGTTGTCCCTCGACCAAGGGAAGGGGATATGCGACAATCATCGGTGAAGAATACGGGTGGGTCTTGTGATAAGGGCTTAGATATGCTTCGAACCTTAATGATGGTCACGGTTATCAGCACATTCTTTCTTTCGGCCTGTCAAACGACCGGGCCGACGAAAAAACTGCCGGAAAAAACTGCCCCTCAACAACAAACCGCATCCCTTAAAATGCCAGTTGAAACCCCGGTCGAAATCAAACAACCCACAAAAAAAGTTGAGCCTCAACCGCCTGCGGAACCGTTGGTGTTCGGCGATGATTTGATTGACGAATTTACCATTTCAAAGTCGCTTCGTGCGGGACAGTCCCAAGTCGAAATGCTGACGCCCGAAGGCGTTAACATTAATGAAATCCCCGAAAGCTTGGATATGTGGTTGTCGCGGATTAAAGATTCTGGCGGCACGGTCAAGGCTCAGGCGAAACCGGAATCCGGAGAAAGTACCCGTGGGTTTTTGGGCATCTTTATTGATGTTGCCCTGTATTTGATCGGTTTGGCAAAAGACGAATACGTATATTCCCCGGCGGATGAATATGATGCCCGGCTGATTTATGACAAAGCCACGGGCAATGTTGAAAAAGTGCTCTTCATCAAAAGAGCCCCCAACAGTTGAGAAAATGAGGTGCCTTATGAAATATTTAATAATCGCCTTGGCGACATTCAGTCTAGCGAGTTGCCAAAACATGCAAACAGCCCCAATGGAAACGACACAAGCTGAAGTTACGTCTATGTCTGCTGAAACCACGCAAGTCAAAGATGCGACCAAAGAGGTTACGTTCTTGGACCTTTCTGGTTTTGACGAAGATATGTCGATGAACCTTGGCGAACGCAATAAAAATGTTGTGGTGGTCGCCCCCGCCAAATTTTCCTTAAATGCCATTCCCGAACGGCTTGAAAAGTGGCTATCGGCGGTGAAAGACAGTGGCGGAAAAGTTCAGGCCAAGGAAGAAAAAACCACAGTGGCAACCCGTGGAATTTTGGGCGCTCTGATTGATTTAACGGTCAGTGCGGTCAAAGCTAAAAAAGGTTTGGATCAACTCGCCACGGCTGAAAATTATAATGTGTTGCTGACGTATGATAAGCAAACGGGACAAGTTAAAGACGTTTTATTTTATCACCGATAATTGGGTGACGTGAACNATGCGACATTTTRSAGTGCCCACGTACGCAATTTTGGCGGCCCTCATATCCTTTGCGCTGGTTGCGGGGGGGCTTGAAAACTCGGCTATGTTGCATTTCCCTCAAAACATCTGGAAAGATCTGMGGATTTCGGCGGCGACACCTGTCTTTTCCTCATCTRAAGATATTATCGTAATCGTGATCAGCGAAAATACGCTTAAAAAGTTTGAATACCGTTCACCCATCGATCGGGCTTTTTTAGCCGAAACCATCAGCRCTTTACTGGACAAAGGTGCTGATAAAGTGATCGTYGAYTTGTTGTTTGATCAGCCTACGGTTTTACATAAAGACCAGCGTCTTGAAGCGGTTCTTAAACAAGGTGCTGATCGCATCGTTTTGGCGTCTATTGATCAAGGTCAAGGTCAAGATCAAGCCCAGCTGTATTTTAAATCCTCTGACCCATTGAATCTGGCTTATCCAAATTTAGTCAAAGATGCCTATGACGGGGCCGTGCGGTGGATATATCCCGGGGCGGGGGATGTCCCCGGTCTAGCGGTGGCGGCGGCAGGTGTTGCCTTGCCGCCCGGTGCCACTCAGACGGTTCTGATCTATCCGCCCACGGTCGAAGACCTTTATGCCCTTTTTCCGACATTCGAAGCTCATGTTGTTCAAGCTCTGCCGGCGAAATGGATACGTGGAAAAACGATTTTTATCGGTGCGGCCTTGGATCAATCTGATCGTCATCGCACGCCGTATTCATCCTTGTTTGGCGTCGACAAGGATGTGCCGGGAGTATTTCTTCACGCCCTTGCCACGCACCAATTAAAGACCGGACAACGCGCCCAAGAGCTGGCTTTTGGGTTGGTGATGGGCTTGGTTTTCTTGAGTGCCGGGGGCGGTGTTGTGTTTTCCCTATGGCATCAAATTCCGGGGGTAAAGGCATTTTCCTTTATGGGGTTGGGGTTTGCTTTGATGGGTCTGGATTTTTGGCTGTGGAATAAATCCTTGATCAGCTTGCCCAGCGTATCGATGGGCTTTGCCTTTGTTTTAAGTTTTGTGCTTTCTTCGGCGACGATGCATTGGCTGTTTCGAGAAAAAAAGAGATTTTTACATCATGCCTTTGCCCAGTACGCACCGAAAGCCATTGTTAACGAACTTTTGCAAAATCCCGAAAAATTGCGGCTGAATGGGGAACAGCGTGATGTCACCATGTTGTTCACCGATCTGCAAGGCTTTACGGCCATGAGCGAAGTTGTTCCCAGCGAAGATTTGGTGCCGATTTTAAATGCTTATATGGATGGTATTATTGATCCCATTTTAAAACACGGTGGCACCGTGGATCGATTGGTGGGGGATGCGGTGATTGCCATTTTTAATGCGCCGCTGGATCTGGAAAATCATCACAGTGCTTCAGTATCTGCGGCCATTGAAATCGATGTTTTTTGTGAGGCCTACGCAAAATCGATGAAAACAAAAGGCCATCCCTTTGGACATACTCGAATCGGTATCAACAGCGGTCCGGTGATTGTCGGAAACTTTGGCGGTTTGCACCGCTTTCAGTATACGGCTCATGGTGACACGGTGAACGTTGCGGCTCGTTTGGAAAGCTTAAGCAAACATGTGGGAACGCGCGTTTTGGTGGGCGAAAATACCGCAAAATCTTGCCCCGGTCATACCTTGCGTCTGGTCGGGCAGTTTGTGTTGGTGGGTAAAAAAACACCCTTGTGTGTGTATGAACCCTGCCCGCAAAACCCCCAACTTGAGGCCYATCAAAAGGCCTATGAAACAATGCACCGCGGCGATCCAGAGGCCTTGAAATTATTCATAAATCTTCAGAAAAAATGGCCCGATGATGCGGTTGTGAATTTTCATGTTGAGCGTCTGGGTGCAGGGTCGACGAACGATCTTGTCCGTATGWATAAAAAATAACGATCCACCCTTAAAGATCGAATCTGCTTTAAAGATTGAATGCTAGGGATGTGTGGTTGGCGCGCTGCGCGATAGCATTTCCATCCACCGCAGCGGCACGTCCAAGGGGGAACCCCGGCCGTTGAGCGTATCGTTTGCGATGTCGGTCCACATCAAACGTTGCTTTTCAGCCCAGCCCAAAGGATTGTCACACGGGGTGACCGCCACGGCATCGTACATTGCCCGCGCCTGAATTTGAATTTGTGGATTGGGGTAGGGCAGAACGCGCAGTTGACGCATGAAACCGATGTCGCAACCACACCTTGCAAAATCATTTTGCGCATAACACACATCATGTTGTCGGCACGCCATGTCCAAGGGATCGATGGGCGCGGCCGTGTTCATGGAATTTCCAGGACCACACCAATTTCCATACATGCGCAGACCTGGGTTACCCGCTTCAGCCGCAGAAATGCTTATCATAAAACAAGCAAACAGGCTTAAGAGGATCAGTTTTTTCATTCGGTTAGGTCTATTTTCTGCATGCGCCGCCACAGTGTTGTGCGGTCAATGCCCAACAGTTTAGCCGCATGAGATTTATTGCCAGCCGTTTGGGCTAATGCGTTGATGATTTCTTGGGCCTGATCTGAACCATTCGTGGCTGGCGGGCTGTTCGATTGTTGCATCTCCGTCGTCGTTTTGCGGCGGTCGGGAAAGCCCAAGTTGCCATCGCTTTGGGTGTGAAGTCGAACATCTTGGGGTAGGCTTTCCGGCAATACAGATTTATCGATGGCACAGATGTAAGCGTGTTCAACCGCATTGATCATTTCGCGCACATTTCCGGGCCACGGATAATCCATCATCATGCGCATGGCTTCGGATGTACACTTAACGTCATGAGGATAACCCCGGTCAGTCAGATCTGTGCAAAAGTGTTCCAGCAACARCGGAATGTCACCGACACGGTCCCTGAGCGGCGGAATTTTAATCGGCACNACGGCCAGACGATAAAACAAGTCAGCGCGAAATTTCTTTTTATTGACCATGGTACGCAGGTCTTGGTTGGTGGCACTGATCACGCGGACATCAACTTCGACCGTTTCGTCCGAACCTACGGGCTCGAATTTTTGGTCTTGAATAGCCCGCAACAATTTGGCTTGCAGGTGCAAGGGGATTTCACCGATTTCATCTAATAATAATGTGCCGCCATTGGCTGCCTGAAAACGGCCCATGCGTTTTTGCGTGGCCCCGGTGAAGGCCCCTTTAACATGGCCAAACAATTCAGATTCCAAAAGCTGATCGGGAATCGCCGCGCAGTTGACTTCGACGAGTTTTTTGTCGGCGCGGGTGCTTTGCTTATGGATCATCCGCGCAACTTGAGTTTTTCCGGTGCCGGACTCGCCCATCAACAGAACCGGTGCGGTGGTTTGTGCGATGTGTTCTAGGCGCGCGATGATCGATAGCATCTCACGGTCATTGGTGATGAACTCTTGGTCGCCGAAAGTCGGTGCTGACGTGTTGAATTTTTGACCACTGTGGTCTTGTGATATCAAAACCTTCAATTGTTGACCGCCACCTGACATCTCTAAGGTTCCACAAAAGAACTTTAAGTCCTGCCCGGTGACACCATCAATCACGTTTGCCTTAATGCGGATGAATTGTTCCAAAGGGGATTTAGATTTTGCCGTGGTTTGAAGGGCATCGCAGGGTGTGTGTCCCGCCATGTCGAGGACCTTATCCAGCCCCAGTTGTTTGACCGTGGGGTTTTCTCCGGCATTCGAAAAAGCGCTGTTGTTTCTCATATGATTTCTGAACGCCGTGTTGAGGCACAGCACTTCACCGCGTTCGTCTGCGATGAGGACGCCGTCCGATACGCACGACAATAAAGTCGCTAATGCTGGGTTCGCGGCGAAGTGATCCCATTTTTGGTCAAGGACTCCCATAAATATCTCCCGGTTGCATCACATTCGTTGTGGTGTTGCAAGGACGCTATCACGCAACAAAGTGTTGCGCAACACCGTTGCAAGTGTTGCAAGGCAAGAAACCCCAATATTATCAGTGCTTTATATGACTAAATTCTAATTTAGAGGTGTTGCATGGAGTGCGGTTGTGTGCAAACGGTGTATCCCTACCCTACTGATAACAATACGTTAATACATTAGAAAGAATTGGCATAGATTTTGCTAATATAAACCTAAGAATAAAAATTGTGACGCAAAAGTGCACACAAAAAAATATTCGGAGGTTTGGGGATGTTAAGGGAGAATAAGCTGTTGCGTGGGAAGTTAAAGGCCTGGACCATTGTGTCCACAGTATTTGTTGCAGGTTTAAGTGTTGCACACAGTGTTGCAGCGGTTGAATTTGAGACCGCACAGGTTGGCGTCGAAGAGATTGGCAAGATGACGACTTTGTCGGGGACCGTGGTGCCTTATAAAGAAGTCAGTCTGGCCGCACAGGTGTCCGGTCAAGTGACCTTTATCTCTGGCGCGGAAGGTGATGCCTTTTTGCAAGACGCCGTTCTGGTCACCATCAGCGATGATGGTATTCAGGCCCAGCGCCGGGCCGCGATGGCCGATATTGCCAACGGACAGGCCGCATTGAACAATGCTCAAGTCCAATATTCCCGCGAATTAATCTCTCCGCGTGTAAATTCCATTACGGGTATGCCGGGTATGGGGATGCCGGCTTTGTTTGACCAGTTTTTCACCCGCAATATTTCCAGCATGTCCGGCAACACTTATCCCGGTGTTGAACGTCAAGCTGACCTTTATAACCGTTATGCCGGGGTTAATCAGGCTCAAGGCCGTTTGCATCAGGCTCAGGCACGCTTGGATGTTTTGAATGCTAGCCTCCGCGATACTCGGGCCTTGGCCCCGTTTGATGGTGTGATTACGCAAAAATTGGTGGAAGAAGGCGATACCGTGCAACCGGGTCAGCAACTGGTCCGCTTTGCCTATACCGATTTCTTGCGTTTAGAAGTCGAAGTTCCCGTGCGTTTGGTGTCCAGCCTTGAAAAAGGCATGATGGTTCCGGCGCGTTTGGACGTGCGCGGGGCCAGCGTCATGGCCCGCGTGGCGCAAATTTTTCCAATGGCAGATGTTTCTGGCCATACTGTAACGGTTAAGTTCGACCTCCCCGAAGGTACAGCGGGCGGCCCCGGCATGTATGCCGAAGTCCGCTTGCCCGACCAATCCGAACAGTTTCAGGCGGCCCCGGTTGTTCCTGTCGAAGCCTTGGTTTGGCGCGGCAGTTTCCCCAGTGTGTTTGTCTTGGACGATGCGGGCAATGTCAGCCTGCATTTGGTGCGTTTAGGCGTTGCTCTTGACGATGGCCGTATGACGATTTTGGCCGGGCTCAAGGGCGGTGAAAATGTCATTTTGAATCCTCCGGCCGGTTTGGCCTCGGGCTCAGCGAAATAAAGCAGGGCCAGAGGGGACGCTCATATGTCAGATCAAAACACAAATTCAGAATACGATGAAAACGGTTACCTCCGTCATTTAGGTATTGCSRSASCCAYKSCSWRRGAATTCATCAATTCGCCATTGTCCGCCTTGTTGTTGTTGGCCAGTATTGCCATTGGCATCATGGGCCTGATGTTTACGCCGCGCCAAGAGGATCCGCAAATTTCGGTGCCTATGGTGGATATCTTCTTTGAATATCCCGGGGCCTCGGCCAAGCAAGTCGCCAGTCTTGCGATTGATCCGCTTGAACGTTTGATGAGTGAAATCCCCGGTGTGAAGCACGTGTATTCGGCGTCGCGTCACGGCAGTGGCATGGTCACGGTGCAGTTCATCGTGGGCGAGGACATGGAACCTTCTCTGGTCAAACTTTATGACAAAATCATGTCCAACATGGACAAAATTCCCCCCGGCGTTTCCCAGCCTTTGGTGAARCCTAAGGGTGTGGATGATGTTCCCGTGGTGACTTTGACCATGTGGTCCCATGACGTGGATGATGCGGCCTTGCGCATGGTGGCTTTGGACGTGATGCAGCGTTTGAAAGAAACCCCCAATACGTCGCAAAGCTTTATCGTCGGTGGGCGGGCCGAAGAATTATTGGTCGAAGTTTATCCTGAACGTCTTGCCGGGTTTGGCGTCAGTGCCAGCCAGTTGGCGCGGACCATACAGAGTGCAAACTCAGAAATGGACGCGGGTAGGGTTGAATCTGGAAACACTTCGATGCGGGTGTTCACCGGATCGTTCCTGACCAAGGTCGAAGACGTCGAACGTTTGATTGTTGGTGTTCACAACAACAGTCCTGTTTATGTCCGTGATGTGGCGCAAGTCAGTCATGCCCCACAAGATACCGAAGGCTTGGTCCAATATTATACAGGGCCGTCTTACACAGCCGGGGATAACTTGGCCCCCTTTGGTGCGCCCGCCGTCACCATTGCGGTTGCCAAAAAACCGGGCAGCAACGGTGTCAGCGTTGCCGAAGCGGTTCTGGCTCAAGTTGACTATCTTAAAGGCCGGGTGATCCCCGATAATGTTGAAGTTTCGATCACGCGGAACTATGGCGAAACCGCCAACAACAAAGTGAATGAGCTGATCTTTAAGCTGTTTGTTGCGACCGGTGCTGTGACATTGCTGATCTGGTTGTTCTTAGGCGTACGTGCCGCGACCGTGGTTTTGGTGGTGATCCCCGTGGTAATTTTGGTCACCGTTTTTTCGGCTTGGCTGTTGGGCTTTACCATTGACCGGGTGTCGTTGTTTGCTTTGATTTTCTCCATTGGTATTTTGGTGGATGACGCCATTGTTGTGATTGAAAATATCTATCGCCACTGGCTGATGAAACACGAAGTGGATACCGAAACATCCGTCAATGCGGTAGCCGAAGTTGGCAACCCAACAATTTTGGCAACCTTCACCGTGATTGCGGCGTTGATGCCAATGGGGGCCGTATCCGGCATGATGGGGCCATATATGGCACCTATTCCAGCGCTGGGTTCGGTGGCGATGATTTTCTCGTTGTTTGCGGCCTTTATCTTTACACCATGGTTGGCGATGCGCATTCGCCCCAGCATGGCGGACTTGGCCGAAGCGCATATCAAAGAACAAAAACAACAAGAATGGTTGGATAAATTTTTCCATCGTTTGTTGGTGCCGTTGATGGAAAGCAAGACCAAATACCGGATTTTCCGTTTGTCGATGCTGGCCGTTTTATTTGCTTGTTTTGCGATGTTTTACACCACAGCGGTGACCGTCAAAATGTTGCCTTTGGATAACAAACCTGAATTTAACGTTGTGGTGAATATGCCCGAAGGCACAGCATTACCCGTCACCGCAAACGTGATCCAAAAAATGACGGAAAAATTATTGACCATTGCCGAAGTCACGGCGGTTCAGAGTTATTCCGGCACCGCGTCTCCGTTTAACTTTAACGGTTTGGTGCGCCATTATTATTTACGTCAAGATTCTTGGCAGGGCGATATTCAGGTTCAGTTGCTGGACAAGGGCGACCGTGATCGCACGTCTCATGAATTGGCCGTTATTGCGCGCGAAATGCTGACGCCGATTGCGCGTGAATTGGGTGCGAAAATCCAAATCGTTGAAATGCCTCCGGGTCCGCCCGTGTTGCAAACAATGGTGGCCGAAGTTTATGGCCCCGATGCGGATACCCGTCGTCAGGTGGCTCAGGACTTAACCAAATTGTTTGGCGAAAGCTCAACCATCGTCGACGAAGACAACTTTATGCAAGATCAGTATGACGCTTGGCATTTCCGTGTAGATCGTGACAAAGCCGTACGGCAGGGTGTGTCTGTTCAAGACATCAACACCCAACTTGAAATGGTCATGGGCAATTACAAGCTAGGCGATTTGAAACTGGGTAATATTTTAGAACCCCGTTATATCGTGATGCAGGTTCCGATTTCCATGCGTGATCAGTTCAGTCGTTTGGGGCAACTACCCATTCCGTCCAGCACCGGACAAATGATTCCATTGTCAGAACTCGGCCGCTTTGAACGTGTGCAGCAAGACGATTTGATCTTCCACAAAGATCTGCGTCCCGTTGAATTTGTCACCGGTGAAGTCGCTGGTCGTTTGGCGGCCCCCATTTACGGCATGTTCGAAGTCGAAGACCTGTTGGTTGATTACATCTCGCCGGACGGTGTGGCGTTGAAGTCTTATTATAATTCACCTCCCCCCGACAGCTTTACCAGCGCGTTCGAGTGGACCGGAGAATGGACCGTTACGTATGTCACGTTCCGCGATATGGGCTTGGCGTTTGGTGTGGCCTTGATCTTGATTTACATGCTGGTGATGTGGGAATTTGGCAACTTCACGCTGCCCGCCATCATCATGGCGCCAATCCCGTTGACGTTGATTGGTATTATTCCGGGTCACTGGTTGTTTAATGCAGAATTCACCGCGACCTCGATGATTGGCTTCATCGCGTTGTCGGGCATTATCGTCAGAAACTCTATTTTATTGGCCGATTTTTCCAGACGCGCGGTTGCGTCCGGCATGGATGTGCAAGAAGCCGTGATCGAAGCGTGCCGGGCCAGAACCCGTCCGATTGTGATCACCGCATTGGCTTTGGTGGCGGGGTCAAGTGTGATCCTCAGCGACCCCATTTTCCAAGGCATGGCGATCTCGCTGATGTTTGGCGGCTTGGTCTCGACCTTGTTGACGTTGGTTGTAATCCCTTTGAAATGTGCTCATGCCGATCCAGAAAAAGTCTATGGATGCGGTCAAACCGTTGGTTGCGATGATGATATTCTGCCTTTGGATGACGACTTAACAGCTGAAGAAACGGCCATGGTTGACGCCGAATTTGATGCGGACGTCAAAGCCGATGCAAAAGCAAGTGTGCAAAGGAAAGCCGAACGGCAGGAATGGATTAAAGATCGTTTGCATCTGTTGTGGGTGATCCCAGCCATTGCCGGAACCTTTGTGATGATAGCCGGGGAAACGTTTGTGGCCTGGGTGCGCACATGGCATGTGCCGCCGAAACTAATCGATAAAGTTAAGGATCTGATCCGCAACTTGCGTGCGGCTGAAGAGGCTCCAAAACCTTCTGCTCAAGCAGCGTCGGACAAAAAAGTTGAAGTGAAAAAAACTGAAGCTAAAAAGACTCCAATGAAAAAGACTCCTGTGAAAAAGGCTCCTGTGAAAAAAGCTTTGCCGAAAAAAGCTGTCTCGAAAAAGGCCCCCGCTAAAAAAGCTTCTCCTAAAAAGACGCAGATCAAAAAAGCCCCGGCGAAGAAAATCCCGGCGAAAAAAGCTCCAGCAAAGAAAAAGCCTGTCGTGAAATCAGCGCCTGTTGAAAAAAATACGACGGAAAAAACTAAAAAAACTGAAAATAATCAAATGACCAAGGTGGTCGAAACACCGCAACGCCCCGTTGCCAAGAAACGCCCAAAGGCAAAACGCCGCGGCATCCGCTTGAAAAAAATGCCCGAACAGGGTGCGGATCAAGGGCCCAAGGAAGGGAATGACAAATGATACGTGAGACTTTGAAAAGGAAATCGATCATGCGCAATAACTTGATGATTGGTGCTTTAATTCTGGCCCTTCCGGCAAGCGTTAGTGCACAAGACGCGGCTTCAACGGCCGAAGTCGCCCCCGCGCAGGTTGAAGTTCAACCCGCAGCCGTTGGCATTCCGCCGGCTCCACAGGGACCCTATTTTTCCCGTCGCTTGATGCCGCAAGGAGGTCCGGGCATGGGCCAAGGTATGGGGCGTCAGGCTAATGGTTTTGCTCCGATGGGCTTTAATCCCATGATGCGTTCTGGTGCGGCTCAAACAGGTGACGCAAATACGGTGGGCGATAGCAATGTAAATACGAATACAAATGCGAACGCGAACGCTAATGGCAACGCTAATGGCAATGCAAATGCCAACACCCGCATGAATATGCAAATGGGCTTTGGTGGTCGTAATGGATTTGGCGGTAATAATGGTTTTGGGAACGGCTTCGGCGGAAACAATGGCTACGGTCAGGGTTATGGTCAAGGCTACGGCCAAGGCTACGGCAGGCAGCAACAAGGCCAAGCTCGCGTTGAACCCGAATGGCTAAAACAACGTCGGGCCGAAGCTGAAAAATGGCGTGCTGAAGCGCAAAAGCGTCAAGAAGAAGCCCAAAAGAATTTCACAGCTTCTGCTGGACAGCCTCGCGCGGAACCTGAATGGGTCAAGCAACGTCGTGCTGAAGCTGAAAAATGGCGCGCCGAAGCGCAAAAGCGTCAGCAAGACATGCAGAAGAAATACGGAGCAACGAATGGCAAAGCTCCGGCTGAACCCGAATGGGTAAAAACAAGCCGTGCGGACGCCGAAAAGCGTCAAGCCGAAGCCAAGCAACGTCATGAAGACATGCAAAAGAAATACGCTGCA
The DNA here is from genome assembly GCA_002732845.1 of Rhodospirillaceae bacterium. Lineage (GTDB taxonomy): Bacteria > Pseudomonadota > Alphaproteobacteria > Rhodospirillales > Magnetovibrionaceae > JANLGW01. Next base: position 1,046 of record NVSZ01000034.1, on the reverse strand, counting down.
AAGGCGGGTCAAATGCCTGAAGAACCTGAATGGGTGAAGCAACGTCGCGCCGAAGCTGAACAACGTCGCGTTGAAGCGCAAAAACGTTACGAGGCTTCGTTGCAACAACGTCAAGCGGCTTATCCAAACTATGCACCCAGGCAGGGCTACGCGCCACAACAAGGCTACGTTCCACAAGGTTATGCACCACAAGGTTACCGGATGCCCAATGGGCCACAATACGGCGCACCATATGGTTATGGTCCACAACGCTAAGAACGATTGAGGTAGGAAAAGTCGATGAGTCTTCAGGGAACAATGATGGGTGTAATACTTGCGGCGGTGGTCACATCTCCGGCGATGGCCGTAGATGTAAATCCGTGGCGTAAACATACCCCTGCTCAGGCTCCCCAACAGGGCCCGGCTCAATCTGCTCCTGTTCAAGGTTATCGATACGCTCCGTTGGACAATTCAATTCCACCGGGCCGGGTGCAAAGTCAATACGAACAAAGTCAATACATGACGATGCCTTATGGAGCCCCGAATTTTGCTCCGCAAGGTGGTTACAGACAAAATCCCGGATACGGTCCCGATTATCGCAATGGACCGTATCCAGGTGGGCAGGGTGGTTATCCCGGTCAAAATTTCGGCAGTCCCTTTGGTGGTCCTTTGGGGGGCTATGGCCCCGGGAAGGGCGGTTGGAACGGACGGAATAATGGTTTTAACAATGGTTTAAGCAATGGACCTTGGTCTTGGATGCCATTTTGGTGATGAGACGCCTGTAAAGGGTCATTGAATTTCGGGTTGATCCCCGGTGCGGATTATGGAGTTTCCCCTCTCCAATGTCTGTCATGGRATCAGGGGTGAAAATGTTTTTAGTGAAACTGAGGAGTATTGGATTATGAAAATGTTAAATTTGACGAAAGTTTTGGTTGTTGCTGGTGTTCTTGGCGCCACGTCTTTGGCGGCCGTYAGCGAAGCTTCAGCAGGCAGCTGGGGTCCAGGTTGGGGTGGCCCATGGAACAGTGGTCCTTGGAACAACGGCCCATGGAACAACAATGGATGGG
>NVSZ01000033.1:15835-28554 GCA_002732845.1 Rhodospirillaceae bacterium | reverse complement strand
CAGCAACCACTGCTTGGCCGAGTGCGCATTGGTCATTGTTTCCTGGGTTGTGAATGTTTTTGACGCTACAATAAAAAGAACTCGTGCTGGATCAAGGGATGCGACTTGACGGACAAGTTCTGAGCCAATGGATCCGCCGGCCCCGGTGATCAAGACCCGTTTGTTCTGAACCAGTGCCGCCATGGCCGCGCGGTCCAAGGGTTGTTGCGGGCGACCCAACAAATCTTCGATGGCGATGGGGCGGATGGGAACGTTGTCGCCTGTGCCGGATTTTAAATCTTGCAAGCTGGGCATCCGTGCCAAACTCATGCCCAAACGTTCGGCGGTTTCCAAGAGGCTCCGAACCTTGATCCCTTTGAAGGCTGATTTGGTCAACACCAAACGCTGGGGGCGATCCGCAGAGGCCAGGTTTGATATGATGGTTTCAATTTCGTCCAAGGTGCCCAACACGGCGACCCCGTGAAGCAAGCGTCCAACCCTATTTTTAGATTCCGCAACAATGCCCACCGGACGATAAGCCGATGAAGGCGTGCGTGTGGTCGAGCGAATAAACAAATCCGCTTCATCCCCCGCGCCCAATAACAACACGGGAATAGCACCATTATCTAAATTATGGGCGTTGCGGTCTTTCATCAAACGGTAAGCAAAGCGGGGGCCGCCCAACAAAGCCATCAACACAAACCAATTGATAAGGGGCACCGAACGGGGCAGGCCTTCGATGCGCCAAAGGCCGACGCCGATAACAGCAAACACCACCACCAATATGGTGACGGCTTTGCTTAACGCCACCAGATCATTCATGGATGCATAGCGCCAAATGCCCCGGTACAAACGCAAGCTTAAAAACACGACGATGGCGATCAGGGTGAACAAAAGGGTTCCCGGAATCAAGGCCTGGCTGTGAAACGGATCAATATTGAAGCCCAATCGTAACCCCAAAGACACCCCAAACGACACCGCCACCATGAACACATCATGAGCAAAAGCAACCATGGCACGGGGGCTGGGAAGTAGACTTGAGGGCAGGAGGGGCATAAGGTAGCCTTTAGAGTGAATGCATTGAGGCGGACACTATCATGAAGGCCCAAATATTTCCTTAATGCAAGATGGTTTTCCACCACCGCATAAGAGCGTGTTCGTTACAGTCTATGGTTTCGGCAAGGCCCCCGCAATAGCGTAACCAAGATTCAGTTTCATCTTTTGCAACACTCACCACGGTTGGCACGCCGCTGGCCATAAGATTTAAAAGGTCTTCGGCCAAACCGCCGCCCTCACTTTCCGTTTTGCTGAAACGTTCAACCAAGGCAATGTCAGCATGTTGTTCAACGGCCCGGCGCAAAACAACCGTGGTTTTGCTCAATTGGGCCAAGTTTAGGCTACATCTTTTGTGTTTCGTTTCATAAGGCGTGGGGCGCAAAAGTTCAATGCGGTCATTGCGAACGATGTCGATGGCGTCAACGCCGATGCGGTGACCCTTTTCGTCAACGATATTTTCTTGCAATAATCCATGCACACAGATGCCTTGATGGATAAGGCTCTGAGAAAAAGCCTTGAGTACGGCCTTAGAAGATTGTGTCGGGCCGACATAAAGCGCGGCAACACGGGGCTGAATGTGGTGGTTCTGGATTTCGCTGGGCATCGTGAACTCCTGGTCTATTGGGTCCACTATAATCAGAAATTGAGCTTTAGACAAAACTGCCCCGGCAAACGGTGCCGGGGCAGTTGTGGACGTGATGTTTAAGGGGGGGAACATCGCGTCCGAAAGTATCTAAAAAACAGCCTTAAGCCATTTGAGCCAGACCCAACATGGTGACGGCAATCGATGTCAAGCCGACGACGGCGACGATAGCTGTGCAGCCGATTGCAATGCGGAGATTTTCGAGTTTCTTTTGTTCTTGCTTTTTCATGGGTCGTCTCCTCTAAGGTGTGTGATTGTTAAATCATGATTATAAGATGCCATAGAGCGACTGAATGGTTTCTGAATTGAACCTGTCGTGAACCTGAACAGGGCGTTCAGCCCCACGCACGATGTTTTCTTAATCTATTGAATGTGTTCGATTTTTTCGTTCAGGTTCGCAAACCCAGAACAGAAACCGTAAATTATATTTTAAAATATATTGCGGTTTAACGTTCAGAAACGATGTACTGAGGCATCAAACGCCCCATGGCCAAAAGCAGTTGGTAAATGGCCATGCGCGCATCATAAGATGATGTGGTGTAGTTGATTTGCGCATTGTTCACTTCATTTTCTGCGTCCAACACGTTGATGACGGTTTCTTTACCCGCGTCACGTAATTTTTTACGACTGTCGAACACTTCCGACGCAATGTTGACCGCGTTGCCCAAAAGTTCTTTGCGTTCACGGGACGTCACCAAGGTTTGCCAAGCCACACGGGTTTGCTCAATGATTTTGGAGGTGAGGAAATCATAATTATCCATGGAAGCACGGTAGTCAAATGAATTGCGTTCCATGGCATTGAGCGTTGATCCCCCTGAGAACAAAGCCCAATTGGCGGAAAGTTTGGCCCCATAGTCGCGCCGAATGCCCGTAGAGGTGCCAAGGTTTTTTTCATAGTTGGCGGTGCCAATGAGGTCAATTTTAGGGAACAGCTGGCTCCTGGTTTCGCGTTTCTTTTCGCGGTTCATTTCCATGGTGCTTGCGCCACTGAGCAAGGCCGGGTTTTCCATCAAGGCAATCTCGGTCGCCCGTTCAAGATTAGACGGAATGACCTGAGCCGGAGGAGACGGATCAATCATGGTCGTGAGGTCTGGAACATGCCCAAACACTTGCTCATAACTGCTTATGGCATTGATCAACGCGCCTTCGTAGCCGACGCGGCGTTCTTTGGCGATTTGCAAACGTGATTTGGCTTGCAAGACGTCCACATTCACACCCGATCCCCGGCGGACACGTTCGTCTTCCAGATTGAGCTGGCGCAAAATGGTGCGTTCATTTTCAAGCGCCATTTCCTTAAGGCGGCGTTGGCGCAAAACATTGATGTAGGCCACGACACCTTCAAACAACGTGGTTTGGCGGGTGCCTTCCAAAGAAATCGAAGCAATTTCGCGGTTGATGGAGGCCGAGCGAACTTGTGACGCGGTGCGTTGTCCATCAAACAGGTTTTGCGTTATGGTGAGTTTTGCGGTCGAGAGAGGGCTGCGGTTGGGGTCGCCTTCACCCTTGCCACGGCTGGTGGGGTTATCAATAACTTCTGGCCCCGCTTCGGCAAGCAGATCGACCTTGGGGTAAAAAAGAGATTTGGCTTCTTTTATGGATATACGACGGGATTCAAGCTTTTTTTCGCCCACCCGAATTTTGGGGTGGCTGTCGAGCAAACCCCTGAGTTCACCTTCAATAGGATTCGCAAAGGCGCTTCCCACCGTGGCGATAAACCAAGCGGAAGCGGCCATGGTGACGAAAATGTGCGTGCTTTTCTTCACGTCTTATCCCTAAACTTAAACATCTAAAATATACAAAGTTTTGTATATCTGATTCGCGTAACAATATCTTTAACATATTTGCGCGTCAGGAACAATTGTTGCGATTGCGGTCACTGCATTGTATTTCGAGTCTGTGCAAGGGATAAATGATCTGTTAAATGAAGGGCATCGTAAAACAAGAATAATGTCATGTAGACAATTATTATTAAGTCAGGAAAGATCATGTCAAAAGCTGAACAAATGTATTTAGGCCGTTGGGCGCGTGTCTCTGGCTTGGTGGTCGTGACCTTGTTGATGGGCGCGTGTACCCCCAATTTAAAACATAATTTTAAGGTTAGCCAAGAATCTGTGGCTGTTGAAGCTCTTCAAGCACCTGAGGCTGTCGAGGCTCTTGACGTCGCAGAACCTGACCCCGTCGGAGCCGAGGCCCAGTACCGTTTCGCTGTCGCGCTGTTAAAAGCCAACGCCAATGACCCCGCCGCGCAAAAGTGGTTGGAACGTGCTGCGATGCAAGGCCAGGGCGATGCGGCTTATATCTTGGGCGAACAACAAGTCGAACTCGGGCGCCAGATTGATTGGTATTCCATGGCCGCTGCGGTGGGCCAAGTCGATGCCCAATATGCTTTGGGAGATGCTTACCTGAATGGTCGCGGCACCGCGATCGAACCCGCTTGGGGCTTGTCTTGGTTGGAACGTGCCGCGCGGGCGGGCCATAGCAAAGCGCAATTTTCCATGGGCGTTGCCATGGCAACCGGCATGACCGGAGCCCCGCAACGCGAAGAAGGTTTGGTGTGGCTGTTGATTGCCCAGAAAAATGGCTTTGAACATGCGGCCCCGGTGATCAGCACCTTGAAAGCCCGCTTAAAAAAATCTGTTTTTGTGCAAAGCAATAAGCGCGCAAAGGCCTGGACCAAAGAACCTGCCGAAGATGCCGAAAACAAGGCCTTGGTTCGCTTTGTGCAATATGCGCTGGGCCGAATGGGCTTTAATGCGGGGTTGGCCGATGGTCTAAGCGGCGACCGCACACAATTGGCCGTCCAGGCCTTCCGCAAGGCTCAAGGCCTTGGCAAAGGCGGCATCGATGGCGTCATGGTGGATATTTTGCGGGAACGCCTGGCGGTATTTAAACGCTAAATTCCCGCCAAGGTGTACTAGGTCTTGTGGTAAGATCCATCTACCCTTACATTTTTTAACAGTAGATTAATTTAAATTTAAAACGGCGGTGTACATGAGCATCTTGGGAAAAGTTATTGGTGGCGTTGCAGGCTTTGCAATGGGGGGGCCTTTGGGGGCGTTGCTGGGAGCCGCTGCGGGGCATGCCGTCGACAAAATGAAAGCTGAAAGTTCGGTTACGCATCATGGTGGGCGGAATTACCACGAAGATGAACGTCAAGTGACGTTTACCTTAGCCGTGATTGCCTTGGGGGCAAAAATGGCCAAAGCCGATGGTCACGTGACCCGTGATGAGGTTGATGCGTTTAAAAAGCTCTTTAAAATTCCTCCCGAAGAAGCCGCCAACGTCGGTCGAATTTTTGACCGTGCGAAGACGTCTACGGCGGGCTATGAAATGTACGCTCAACAGGTTGCCAATATGTTTCCCCACGAACCGTACGTTTTGGAAGAATTGCTGGGGGGGCTCTATCACATCGCAAAAGCTGATGGAGAAGTCCATCCTTCGGAAATCGAATTTTTGTGGAACGTGGCGCAAATCTTTGGCTTTGATCAGCACGACTTTGATCGTATTACGGCGTCTCATGCTGGCCCGGGTGGGGCTGCGGACCCTTATGAAATTTTGGGGCTGCCTCGGGACGCGAGCGATGCTGAACTTAAGTCAACCTACCGCAAACTGATCCATGAAAATCACCCTGACAAGTTGATGGCCGAAGGCTTGCCGCAAGAATTTATTGATGTGGCCAATGAAAAAATGGCGGCCATTAACGCCGCCTATGACACTGTAAAAAAAGAGCGAGGGTTTAAGTGAAGGTATCCCCCAACTTTAATGATCGTTTGCCGGGCCTGCCACTGGACATGTTGGTGATTCATTACACCGGCATGAAAACGTGTGCAGAAGCAATTGAGCGCTTGTGTGACCCAGAAGCACAGGTCAGTTCCCATTATGTGATCGAAGAAGACGGTACCGTTCATCGTTTGGTCGACGAAGACAAACGCGCCTGGCACGCGGGTGTCGCTTGGTGGCGGGGGGCCGTGGATGTAAACGGGCATTCCATAGGTGTTGAATTGGTGAACCCGGGGCATGAACTTGGGTATCAGGATTTTCCGGAACCGCAAATGGTGGCGTTGACGAAACTCGCGCGATCGATCCTCATGCGGCACCAGATTCCGGCCCAAAATGTTGTGGGGCATTCCGATGTCGCCCCCCGGCGCAAACAAGATCCGGGGGAACGTTTTGATTGGCGCCGCTTGGCTGCGGTTGGTGTGGGACTATGGGTCGAAGGCACCACCCCTGTGTTGATGAGCGACGATCAAGCCCAAATGTTATTGTCGGCGTATGGCTATTCAGTGACCGACTTGCCCGCCACCATTGCGGCTTTTCAACGTCACTTTCGTCCCTCTAAGGTGGATGGTGTGATGGACGATGAAACGGCTGGCATCCTCAAAGTCTTGATGGAACACATTTAACGCGTTAAGTTAGCCCAGGATCAGATGGCTGGATGGCTGCCCTTCCTGAAAAGGGGGGGAGGAAAGTCCGGGCACCACGCAAGCACGGTGCCGGTTAACGACCGGCGGGGGCGACCCTAGGGAAAGTGCCACAGAAAGCAAACCGCCTGTGTATACATGGGTAAGGGTGAAAGGGTGCGGTAAGAGCGCACCGCGTCCTTAGCAATAAGGACGGCACGGTAAACCCCACCGGGTGCAAGATCGAATAGAGGTGGCCAGAGACTTCGGGTTTCAGGCAGGCTTGTGTGCCGCCGCCTGGGTGTATCGCAAGAGGCGTCTGGCAACAGCCGCCCCAGATGAATAGTCATCTACCCTCGCGCGCAAGCAAAAGGGAGACAAAACCCGGCTTACAGGCCATCTGATCCTTTTTAATTCATCATACTTATTGGGGGCCGTAAAACGGGTGCACGTTTGAACTAAAGTGTCTTTTGTTGTTCTCTATAAGCGCAAAAATCGCTGTACAATTGCGCTTTAATTGAGGTACTAATTATAATGTATCTAAAATTTTGATTTTAATATTTGAACCTAAAAGGCCCCCCTGTATGTCCGATCCAAATGAAATTGCGTCCATTCTTCGTGCCATGATGAATGGTGATTTTTCGCAGATGCCCGTTGATGATGATCCTTTGTCTATGGCCATCTGTGAGCTTGGTAAATTTTTATCTGATGATTCTAAAGCAGCCTTGGACCGGACCGTCCGTTTTTCCATGAATGCCAGTGACGCGATGACGTCCGTTGCTCAAATGTCGAGCAACCTTATGGAAACCGATAACCGCACCCAAACCATGGCGGCTGCCGTCGAAGAACTGACCGCTTCGATCGGTCAAATCACAGAGGCCAGCACAGCGGCCACCGAATTGGCAGCGTCTTCGAATACTGCGGCAACGCAAGGTGTTGAAAGCGTTGATACCATCGTTCGTCACATGGACAGCATTACAGAAGTTGTTGAAAATGTCAGTGAACGCACCCAAACATTGACCGATGCCGCCAATCAAATCGCGGGCATCTTGGAAACGATTGATGCGATTGCCAAACAAACCAACTTGTTGGCTCTGAACGCCACCATCGAAGCCGCACGCGCGGGCGAACACGGTAAAGGCTTTGCCGTGGTTGCGGGCGAAGTGAAGGCACTGGCCAATCAGACCTCTGGTGCTACCGAAGACATCCGGGCGCGCATTGGTGTTTTGACACGCGAAATTGATGTTTTCTTGAAATCTGTTTCTACRGCTTTGAAAGAAGTTGATAACGGTAAAAAGGCCGTTGTTGTTACCCGCGAAGGCATTCATGGAATCAATGATGATGTTTCCGTTGTGTCAGCTCGTATGGGTGAGATTTCTTCGATGCTGTCCGAACAAACCAAGGCCGTTCAAGAAATTGGTTCCGGCATTTCAAACGTTGCCGATCTTTCCAGTCGTAACCGCAGTCGTGCAGATCAGGCCATTACAGCCGTTGGTGCGACGGAAAGCCTGATTGAAGAACAATTTGCAAAATTGGAAGAAATTGAAATTCCAAACTATGTCATGCAACGTGCGAAATCAGATCACTTTATTTGGAAAAAGAAACTGGCTGAAATGTTTGTCGGCCTGAACAATTTGCAAGCCAGCGAGTTGGCCGATCACCATCAATGCCGTTTGGGTAAATGGTACGACCAAATCACSGACCCTGCYTAYGTCAACGATCCAGACTTYAAGTCTTTGGTYGAACCSCATGCKCGCGTTCACCAGTTTGGTAAAGACGCGGCAGTGGCTTACAGCCAAGGCAATCCAGAAGAAGCAGACCGTCTGTTCAGTGAGCTTGAAAAAGCTTCCGCAGAGGTCGTCGCGGGCTTGGATAGATTGATCGCTAAAAATAGTTAGAGATCAGCTTTAAGCCCCGCCTTTCTTGCGGGCCACAGTTTACTTATAACCCGCCCGTCTTGCGGGCTAGGGCAATAAGCCTTTTCAAATCACTTGGATTTGGTGCGCCGGGGACCAAAATGTCTCCGGCGATGAAGGCTGGTGTGCCTTTTATCTTTAAGGCCTTTGCCAATGCAAAGTTTATATCCAGCGTTTGATTGATCTCGTCTTTAAACGTCGCCATGTCGGCGCGCAGGCGATCAGCATCCAAACCTGCGCGGGCAGCAATGGAAAAGACGGTTTCTTTGTTAAGGGACTTTGCCGACATCAAAGCAGTGCTGAACACGGCGTATTGACCTTGTTTTTGCGCGGCTAGGGCCGCTTGGGCGGCAAAGGTGGATATGGGGCCAAGGATTGGAAACTCTYTCGCCACATAGCGAAGATTAACATCTTCCTTTAACAAATCTAAAACCGCCGGATGRATGATTTTGCAATAGCTGCATTTRTAATCAAAAAATTCGACCAGCGTCACATCACCATTTGGATTGCCCAAGACAGGGTCGCCCGCATGGTGGAACAGGTCRTTTTGATTTTGCGTGATGAGTTCTGAGATTTGTTGACGGGAAAGCTTTTCAGCCCCGTCACCGAACTGTTGTTCATAAAACATCACCGCCGCCCCGCCAAATATGGCAAAGGCCACAAGCGAGACAAACAGCGCGATGTGTTCGATTTTGATTTTCATGAAAGCGGAGGCTTATTCCGCAGCACGAGGTCCGGCTGGATTCATCAACAGTTTGACAATCAAAGCCAAGGTCACTGTCACCGTAATATAATCCCAAAGCGGCGTGGCATTGGGGGCAATCGTGTCAAAGCCGGGCATGATGGCGATGGAAAGGGAATAAAAGAACGCTCCGGTCAAACCGAGGCCAAACAAGGCTTCGAGGGTCATGTCCATGCGTTTCATGCTCAACAACATATGTGATCCGGCCCACAAGAATACAGGTACGGAAATCAGCGCCATAATCGACCAAGCAAGGCCTTCACCATAGGTTCCGGCTGGAAAACGGTCCGACAGGCTGGGCACCAAAGTTGGGTTCATCACGATGATGTTCGGCACAGAAATCGCCGCAGCAATAATCAACTTGCTCTTCAAAATATCGCGTTCTTCTGCGGTTATCGATGTGGCGGTTGCTTCATTTGTATGTGTTGTCATTATTACCTCAGGACCAAAATCAAATTGTTAGGTATACTATGCAGACATTGTGTTCAAGGTATGTCGGGTATTTTTTTATCTATAAGGGTCCTAAAATATGGAAATAACGAACAATTTGGCCCCGGAATTTAAAATTGAAGGTTTGTTTAAGGCGTTTGGGTCCAATCGGGTTTTGCAAGGGGTCAGCTTAGACATTCGTCAAGGCGAGCTGGTCGCGATCGTCGGCGGCTCTGGTTGCGGTAAGACGGTTCTCTTGAACCATATTTTGGGCCAGGTTGAGGCCGATCAAGGCGTTGTACAAGTCGCCGATCACGGGGATGATTTGGCACCCCTGGTGGATTTAAGCCGCCTTGGCACCGCCGAAATGGACCAGTTGCATACCCATTGGGGCGTTGTGTTTCAAGCCAATGCGTTATTTTCAGGGTCGGTTCTGGACAATATTCATTTGTGGTTGGATGAAATTAAACACCTTGGTGATGACGAAATCTTAAACATAGCCAAACGGTCCCTGACCTCGGTGGTGTTGCCGAGCAGTGATGCGTTTTTAAGCACAGATGTAAACGATTTATCCGGGGGCATGGCCAAGCGTTTGGCCGTGGCGCGGGCTTTGTCCATGTCGCCCAACGTGATTTTTTATGACGAACCTACCACGGGCTTAGACCCCACCAGTGCCGGACAAATCCAAGATTTAATCCTAAGAACCCACGAACAGGGCAATGGAGGCGGGCAGTCGCTGACCACGTTGATCATCACCCACGATAAGGATTTACTGATCAGGTTGCAGCCTCGCACCATTATGCTTCACGATGGTCAAATCTTTTTTGACGGCCCATTTAAGGACTTCGCCAAATCCACATCGCCGATTATTCGCCCGTATTTTGACCGTATGCCGGTGCTGCACACGCGGTCATAAGCGTCTGGGTTTAAAGATCTTTGGGGCGCGCGCGTGTTTTTCGATGTATTCGATGACCAGGCTCGCGATGTCTTTGTCCGTGACACTTTCGATGCCTTCTAGGCCCGGTGATGAATTGACCTCCAGAACCTTTGGCCCATCATCAGACCGCAACAAATCAACGCCCGCCATGGACAACCCCATGACCCGCGCGGCTTTGACGGCGGTGGCACGTTCTTCTTTGGTCAAACGGATTTTAAAAGCCTTGCCGCCACGGTGCAGGTTTGATCGAAAATCGCCTTCTTCCGCTTGGCGTTTCATTGATGCGATGACTTTGTTGCCCATCACAAAGCAACGGATATCGGTGCCAGATGCTTCTTTGATAAATTCCTGAACCAAGATGTTGGCTTTCAGGCCTTGAAACGCGCCGATCACCGATTCAGCGGCCTTCTTGGTTTCGGCCAAGACCACACCGCGGCCTTGGGTGCCTTCTAACAATTTAATGACCAGAGGCGCGCCACCGACAAACTTAATCAGTTCGTTGGTGGCTTTGGGCGAGCGGGCAAAGCCTGTATTGGGCATGCCAATGCCGGAGCGGGCCAGCAGTTGGTGGGCATATAATTTATCGCGCGCGGCGCCGATGGCGGCGGCAGAATTTAGACTGTATACGCCCATGGCTTCAAATTGCCGCACCACCGCCATACCGTAAAACGTCACCGAAGCGCCGATGCGGGGAATGATCACGTCAAAGCCTTCCAAAGCTTTGCCGCCCATATGCACTTCGGGGCGGTGCGATGTGATGTTCATATAACATTGCGTGGTGTTGATGATTTGCGCCATGTGGCCTTTGGCTTCGGCGGCTTCGGCCAGACGCTGGGTCGAATAATTGTTCGGTTCGCGGGATAAAATACCGATTTTCAGGCTACTACGACGGCGTTTTGTTTTGGGTAGTTCGTCGTACAGGTCTAAGGATAACTTGCCCTGAGCACACGACAGATTCGGATCGACAATAATGGTGTCGTGTAATGCTGTGCGGCCAATCAACATGCGGTATTGCATTGATTCCCGGTTGGTTAGTGAAATTTCTATGGGCCATTCCTGACCGCCAATACGCATTGGCGTGCGGATGATATAGCGCAGTTCGGTTTCGCCGTTAGAACTGGTGATTTCACGCTGGTCGACCAATTCAGCGGTGCAAAAAACCACAACGTCCGGGCGTTCCGGCACCGGGTGCACCCCAAATCGCACGCGTTTTTTATCGCCCCGACCATACGGTTCAATCATAAATGCATGGATGGATGACGACCGGGCCCCGGTATCAACCTTGGCCCGCACAGCCGGAAGCCCAAGCCCCGGCAATTCAACCCATTCTTCCCAACCAAACACCAATTCTTTATCTTGCACAGCATCTTCCATCATTTCGCTTTGTGTGGGAGGGGTGTTGTCAGTCATTGGTGTTTTCCTGCTGTTGTCATTCTGTGAAAATCAGAATGCCACATCCGTAGCGAAATTACCGAGGAAAAAATATGAAATTTTTGGGGATGTTTGGGCGTAGCGGGCGTTTTAATTGTCCGGTTTGTTGTCGCTGATCATTTGAGGCTTGGCGGTGGCTTCGTCGTTCAGTTCATGACGGATCGGGTCTTCGGGCAAAAGGACTTCTTCTAATGGGGACTTAGTAAACGAACTGCGCCCGGCTTGAGCATTTAGCAATTTGGTGATCTCGGCCGGTTTTTCGACCAAGGACAAAGCATGTTCGGTTCCCCGAGCATCCGTGACCACGACTTCCCCGTAATTGAATAATTTCCCCATGATGGATTGGCTGTAGATCGATTTTTGAATGCGTTCAATCGTATTGTCCCAAAATTCGGTTCTGATGATTCCGGTTTTTTGGATCAGGCGCATATTGGTCAGGGCACGTTCATTTCCGTAAAGTTTGGTGATGATAAAAGCAGGCACCACGACGATGGCAAACAAAGACGTCAAAAGCAGTTCAATAATCGGCTTTCCGGTCACCAGCTTAACAAACAGAGCAAACAAAAGCCCCGTGACGATGGCGGCTTGCTGGTTGGTGATGTCGACTTTTCCATCGGAATAATCAAATAAAAACTGCTGAACATAGGCCGCCCCCAGCAGTCCGGTTTCGATCACATACAGAACCGTGACCAAAACCAAAAAAGGCAAAAACATCAACCCCGCCTCAATAAACACGGCACGCTTGCTGATGGGAATAACCCGAACAATGTGCTCACCATTCAAAAGTTGAGAATCAATATATTTCACGGGCAGTCTCCAGTTTAAGGGCGGAGGATATCAAGTTGAGCGGAGCGGGGCAATTGGTGAATTTCCAAGAACGAAACGTACGGCGGTCAAGTAAAGAACAAATAAAGAACAAAAAAGTAGGGAAAGCAGATATTTGGGAGAATATTTATGTAACACCTTAAAAATTAACATATTTTCGCCAACAATCCGCCTTCAAAGTGGTTGCTTTTGTGTTTTCAGGCCGTCGAATGCTCAAGTAAATCCCCACTAAAAACCACCGAAAACCATCAATTCCCATTGACACCCATCAGTTCCCATAGTATCCCATATAGACCCATTAATAGATGTGTTGGCTTGGGCTGGGCGGGATTTGCTTGGTTTTTGGTTTTCATGTTGGGTT
>NVSZ01000033.1:0-15829 GCA_002732845.1 Rhodospirillaceae bacterium | reverse complement strand
CGCTTTTTAACCGGGTTTCTGAATTCGAATAGGAAACTTTTGGTTTGCGGATTTAAACGATGGGCGGGGCATTCGCCTCAATTTTGATGCATCATTTTCGGGGAATGTTATGGCTCTGCTAGGCCGTCACCTCAATAAGATCGATAAAAAAGGACGGGTCTCAATCCCCAAACCCTTTCGTACGGCCATGATCGCYGAAGGTTATTGTGGCGTTTACATCTTCCCCTCCTTTAAAACACAAGCCTTAGAAGGTTCCGGCGAAGTCTTTATTCAACGCCTGACCGACAGTATCGAAGAAAACTTYGACCTGTTTTCGGACGACCAAGAAGACTTGGCGTCAATCACTTTGGAAAGCACCCACCAATTGCCGTTTGATCCGGAAGGTCGAGTTACTTTGCCGTTAGAGCTTCGYGAATACACAGGCTTAACGAACGAAGCTTTGTTTGTTGGACGCGGTTCTAGTTTTCGCATTTGGGTTCCCGAAGTTTATAAGATTTACGCGGCTCAACAATTGGACCGGGCCAAAGCGCGCGGGGCAACGTTGCCGCTTTCTCCCTCTAAACCTAACTGGGGAGCTTAAAGCCCATGTCCAAACCTCATATCCCCGTCATGTTGAARGAGGTGTTGGATGTTTTGCAACCCCGTGACGGTGGCATCTATGTAGACGGCACGTTTGGCAATGGCGGATATTCTCGGGGAATCTTAGAAGCTGCCGATTGCCAAGTCTGGGGCATTGACCGCGACCCTAATGTGATCGCCAAAACCAAAGATATGGAAGCCGAATTCGGCGGGCGTCTGCGTGTGATCGAAGGCCGTTTTGGCGATATGGCAGAATTGTTAGCGGCCGAAGGTGTTGGGCTGGTCGACGGCGTTGCCTTGGATTTGGGTGTATCGTCCATGCAACTGGATCAAGCCGAGCGCGGATTTTCGTTTCAAAATGACGGGCCGCTGGATATGCGGATGGAACAAACCGGACAAACGGCTGCCGACGTCGTGAACAATTTTGACGAAGAAAACATCGCCAACATCATTTATGAATTTGGTGAAGAACGCCGTTCGCGTCATGTCGCCCACGCCATTGTCGAAGCCCGCAAAGAACGCCAATTTACACGGACCCGCGAACTTGCCGAACTGGTGCGCCGGGTGGTCAGAAAATCCAAAGACGGTATTGATGCTGCGACCCGGACTTTTCAGGGTCTGCGCATTTATGTGAATGATGAACTGGGCGAAGTCGATCGGGGCTTGTCGGGGGCCGAACAAGTGTTGGCGCCGAACGGGCGTTTGGCGGTGGTATCGTTTCATTCGTTGGAAGACAAACGGGTGAAAGCCTTTTTGAACGAGCACGGGGGCAATCTTCCCAATCCATCCAGACACGTTCCCGATATGGGGCGGGCCGGGCCCAGTCCCACATTTAAATTGTTAAAACGCGGGGTCGTAAAGCCCAGCAAGGACGAATGCAAAATCAATCCACGGTCCAGATCAGCCCGCATGAGGTTGGCTGAACGCACGGATGTAAAAGCTTGGGGCATAAGCCCCGGAGGTTCCACATGAATACGCATATCGACGTAAACTTGGCGCCTTTAAATACCGCTCCAAAAACCGCTCCAAAACGATCTTCCTTTCTGCGCCATACCACGGCGCTGTTCTTGGTTTTGGCGGGTGGTTTATCGATGGTGTTGTTTTCCGTTAAATATCAGGTACATGACTTAGAAGCCGAACACCAACGTTTGGTTTTGGAATTGGATGATGAACGCCGGGCCTTGCATGTTCTGCGTGCGGAATGGGCAAATTTAAACGATCCTAAGCGCATCAAAAAACTTGCTGAACAGCATTTGGGTATGCAGGCCATGCGCCCTAATCAAGTGATGAGCCTTGAGGGCCTTCAAACCTTGCCGGTCAGAGAAATTATCTCACCGACGGCCGAGGAGGTCATCGATGAAATCCAATAATACGTCCCAATCCGAAATCGATTTTCAAGCCCTAGACCCGCAACGCATCCGCATGGATGGCGTGCGCAAGCAAGCTTTGGAACAAGGGCAAACGCGGCTTTTGGTGATTGGTGTGATGTGTTGTTTGGCGTTTGTGGTGTTGGGCGTGCGTTTGGTTAACTTGACTCATTACGGCAAAGGCAGCTCGCCCAAATGGCAAGCGTGGGAAGCCTCAAAAAGCAAAACCAATGTTGTGGCCCGTGGCGAAGTGCATGATCGGGCCGGAAATATCTTGGCCATCACATTACCTACAAAATCATTGTATCTTGATCCTAAAGAAGTCCGCCAAGCGTTGACCGGGGCCGAGGCTGCAGATCGCTTGTTGACGGTGCTGCCGAATTTAAACCGCGCGACCATTATTAAAAAAGTTAAGGGATCTGGGCGTTTTTCTTGGGTGTCTAGGAATCTAACGCCGGATCAAGTGTGGAACGTAAACCGTTTAGGTCTGCCCGGATTTAAATTTCGGGACGAAGAACGCCGGGTTTATCCGTATGGCTCAACCTTTTCCCATGTGGTCGGCACCACCGAAGTTAATGGTCGCGGCATTTCTGGTGCGGAACGAGAATTTGAAAATATTTTGGGCGATGATGGCAACGACATCGACCTGTCTATCGATTTGCGGGTCCAAGCAATTTTGTACGAAGAACTGAGCAAGGCTCAGTATACCTTCCAAGCCAAAGGATCATCGGGTGTGGTGTTGGATGTGAACACTGGCGAAATTTTGGCGATGGCCTCGTTGCCTGATTACGATCCCAACCAACCGCAACAATCTCAAGGCATGCCCGGATTTAATCGGGCGACTTTGGGRGTTTATGAAATGGGCTCAACATTTAAGTTGTTCACCACCGCCATGGCTTTGGATTCAGGTACGGTGAACATCACCGATGGTTACGATGCCACGAACCCCATCAAGATCGCGCGGTTCACCATTTCAGATTTTCACGGCAAAGAACGTTGGTTGAGTGTRCCGGAAATTCTCACCTATTCCAGCAACATTGGCACCGCCAAAATGGCCTTGGATCTGGGCGCCAAGCAACAACAAGATTATTTAGATCGCTTTGGTCTTTTAAAAGCTTCCGAAGTTGAATTGCCCGAAGTCGGCAAACCKCTTTTCCCCAAACGTTGGAGTGAAATTTCCACCATGACCATCGCGTATGGACACGGTATTGCGGTCAGCCCTTTGCAAGTGGCCGCCGGTGTGGCGTCGCTGATCAATGGTGGCATCATGAACCAGCCAACCATTATGAAGGTGACCGAACAAAGCATTCCYCGAGGCCGCCGCGTTTTGAAAGAAGAAACATCAACCGCCATGCGGGCGTTGATGCGCAAGGTTGTGCGGGATGGAACCGGGGCCAGTGCCGATATCAAAGGTTATTTGGTGGGCGGTAAAACGGGTACAGCGGAAAAACAATCCGGCGGTGGTTACGATAAAAAAGCCTTAATTTCCAGCTTTGTCGGCGTGTTCCCCATGACCAATCCTCGTTTTGTAGTGTTGGTTGTTTTGGATGAACCCAAAGGCACCAAGGAAACCTATGGATACGCCACGGGCGGTTGGGTGGCGTCTCCGGCGGTGGGCCGTGTGATTGAACGCATGGGACCTTTGCTTGGTATTCCCGTCGATACTTCAACCAGCGAAGACGAAACCAAGCCAGACCATCCCATGTATTTGCCCAAGGGTAAAAAACCGGGACGGACGGCGATGTTAAAACGCGGCATGACAAATGCAGCTTATTGACCTTTTGAAAGGGGATCAGAACTTGATCCAAGCCTTAGGCGAAAATACAAATTTAGAAATTACGGGCCTGACCTGTGATAGCCGGGCTGTGCGTCCGGGGTTTGTGTTTGCCGCCTTGCCCGGTGTTCAGGTTGATGGTCGTGATTTCATTTCTTCTGCGCTGAAAAAAGGTGCCGTTTGCATCCTTGCCCCGTGTGGCACAAAAACCAATGCGCCGCTGATTGAAGATCAAAACCCACGTTTGCGTTTTGCTAAAATGGCGGCGAACTTTTATGGCGCACAGCCTGAAAATATTGCCGCCGTAACCGGAACCAATGGCAAGACATCGGTCGCCACGTTCTTGCGCCAAATTTGGGAACAGTTGGATATTAAAGCCGCAAACATCGGTACCATTGGTTTGTTTGGGGCAGGATTTAGTGAACTCGGAACACTGACCACGCCTGATCCCGTTAAACTGCACGAAACAGTTAAACGGGTTGCGGACGCAGGCGTAAATTATTTGGCGATGGAAGCGTCCAGCCACGGCTTGGAACAATTCCGTCTTGACGGTCTGCGCATCAAAGCCGCCGGTTTTACAAATATTTCCAGAGATCATCTAGATTATCACGGCACCATGGAAGCTTACCTGTCTGCCAAATTACGGCTGTTTTCAGAAGTTGTCGAAGCGGATGGAAGCGTTGTTGTGAATGCTGATTCCTCTGCGGCCCCAGACGTGATGAAAATCGCAGAAGCTCGTGGGTTAAAGATCATCAGCTATGGCGAAAACGGCAAAGATATTTGCTTAAAAAGCCGGACTGTCGCGCCCACAGGACAACACTTGTCGCTGAACATTAAAGGCAACGCTTATGACGTGATGCTTCCCTTGGTCGGGGCGTTTCAGGTTGAAAATGCCTTGTGTGCTTTGGGTCTGGCGCTGGCTTTGGGGGCGGACGAAGCCGCATCTGTTGCCACCTTAAACACATTGGAAGGCGTTTCTGGTCGCCTGCAATATGTGGGCAGTGTCAACGATGCCCATGTTTATATCGATTATGCCCACACGCCGGATGCCTTGGAAAATGTTTTACAGGCATTGCGTCCGCACACCCAAAACAAACTGTACGTGGTGTTTGGTTGTGGTGGAGATCGCGACACGGGCAAACGGCCTTTGATGGGCAAAGTCGCGGCTGAATTTTCTGACCGGGTTGTGGTGACCGACGACAATCCTAGGCACGAAAACGCCGCTGAAATTCGCAAGCAAGTTCTCGCGGCCGCACACAACGCTGATGAAATTGGTGATCGTCATATGGCGATTTTCCAAACRGTGMAAARCCTAAAATCGGGCGATGTTTTGGTGGTGGCGGGCAAAGGTCATGAAAAAGGCCAAATTATTGGCGATGATGTTCTYCCRTTTGATGACTTAAGCGAAACAAAACGSGCCATTAAGGAGGCGGTGAAGTGAATATGATGAAATCTCAGACACCGCTTTGGACATCTGCCCAGGCCGCAAAAGCGACCCGTGGGGATGTAACACAAGGTTTTGTGGCCACGGGTGTGTCGATTAATACCCGCACCTTAAAGCCCGGTGATCTGTTTGTGGCTTTAGTTGGGCCAAAAATTGACGGTCATGACCATGTTGCTAAGGCATTTGAGCTGGGCGCGGTGGCGGCGGTGGTGTCTCATCGTCCCCCGGTTTTTGATCCTGACACGCCCTTGTTAATGGTCGAAGACACCATGCAGGCGCTGGAAGATTTAGGCGTATATGCACGAAAAAACTTTAAAGGTCAGGTGATTGCGGTGACCGGGTCGGTTGGCAAAACCGGAACCAAAGAAGCCTTGAACATTGTTTTGCGCGATCAGGCCAAAACCACTGCCAGCATCGGCAGTCACAACAATCATTGGGGTCTGCCGCTCAGCTTGGCCCGTATGGACAGAGAGGCCCGCTATGGCGTGATGGAATTGGGCATGAACCATCCGGGCGAGCTCATTCCCTTGTCTAAAATGACCCAGCCGGATGTGTGCATGATTACCACCGTTCAGGCGGCGCACACGGAATTTTTTGCTAACACGACTGAAATCGCTAAGGCCAAGGCCGAAATTTTCCAAGGGGCAAAGCCCGATTGGAAGGCCGTCATTAATGCTGATATTTCAGAAACAATTCAGCTTAAACAAGCGGCTCGTGACCACAAGGCCGCTGAAATCATCACCTTTGGCGAAAGCATCAATGCCGATTTTCGGGTTGTTGTGTTTAAGATGGAAGAACAAGGCTCAACCATTACGGCGTTAACGCCGATCGGTCCTCTTCGTTATTATATTGCATCGCCGGGGCGTCATTGGGTGTTGAATTCGTTGGGTGTATTGGCCGCTGTCCACGCGTTGGGTGGAGATGTCCGGCAAGCTGCAGAAAGTTTGTCAAAAGTGACACCGCCGAAAAGCCGGGGCGAACGTTTTGATGTGCAATTGAAAGACGGAACCTTTGCYTTGATTGACGAAAGTTACAATGCRTCCCCCGCAGCCGTGGGCGCGGCTTTGGCGGTTTTGGGCGCGCAACCCGTTGCCAGCTCATCGCGTCGCATTGCCGTTTTGGGCGACATGTTAGAATTGGGCGAAGACACCCCACAAATACATCGTGATCTTGGTGAAGTGTTAATTTCATCGGGTGTAGACACTGTTTATCTGGCGGGTGAAGCCATGCAACATTTATGGGACGCTTTGCCCAAAAAAATGCAAGGCCACCATTGCCAAACATCCAAACAATTGGCCGACGTGGTGAAAGCTAAAATTCGGCCCGGTGATGTTGTCATGGTCAAAGGTTCGGCTGGGTCCAAAATGGATGTGGTCGTTAAAAAATTACGCGCGCTGGACAAGACCCGAAAAAAGGGCGAGGGCTGAAGATGTTAYATAATTTACTGTTTCCATTTGCCGATCAATTCCCCGCGTTTAACGTTTTTCGTTATTTGACGTTTCGCACGGGCGGGGCGGTGATGACGGCTTTGATCATTAGTTTTGTGATTGGCCCGTGGTTGATCCGGGTCTTGCACCTGCGCCAAAAAGGCGGACAACCSATTCGCTTAGACGGCCCGGAAAGCCATTTGCTGACCAAACAAGGCACCCCGACCATGGGCGGCTTGATGATTTTGATCGCCCTCGTGGTGTCGACCGTTTTATGGGCGGATATCTCGAACGGTTACGTCTGGGTGGCTTTGGGGGTCACGGTGTCTTATGGCGTGATTGGCTTCTTGGATGATTATTTAAAAGTCTCTCGCCGCAGTCACAATGGTTTGTCGGGCAAGGTAAAACTCATTTTGCAAACGGCCTTTGCCTTGGCGGGCGCGCTTTGGGTGATGCGTATGATGCCGGACGGTATGTCCAACGCTTTGGCAGTTCCGTTCTTCAAAGATACCTTGTTACAGCTGGGTTGGTTCTTTCCCATCTTTGCTGTTCTGGTCATGGTGGGGTCGTCCAATGCGGTGAACTTAACCGATGGTTTGGATGGCTTGGCGATTGTTCCGGTGATGATTGCGGCTGCCGTGTTTGCCTTGATCGCTTATTTGGTGGGCAACGCGGTTTTTGCCGGATATTTGCAACTGCACTACGTTCCGGGTACGGGCGAATTGGCGGTATTCTTAGGTGCGCTCATGGGCGGTGGTCTTGGTTTTCTTTGGTTTAACGCTCCGCCCGCGCGGGTGTTTATGGGCGACACCGGGTCTCTTGCTTTAGGAGGGGCTTTGGGCGCCGTGAGTGTGATCACAAAACACGAACTGGTGCTTGCGATTGTCGGCGGATTGTTTGTCTTGGAAACGGTGTCGGTGATTGTGCAAGTGGTGTCATTCAAATTGACCGGAAAACGAGTCTTTGCCATGGCCCCCCTGCATCACCATTTTGAAAAGAAGGGCTGGGCCGAGTCCACCATCGTTATTCGCTTTTGGATCATTGCCGTGATTTTGGCGCTGGTCGGTCTTTCGACATTGAAACTTAGATAATGAAACTTAGATAGTTAAGGGAAGCACATGATTTCGTGCGCAGGATTTATAAATAAACGGGTCGCGGTTTTGGGTTTGGGGAAATCCGGATTAGCCGCCGCCCGCGCACTGACGTTAAGCGGCGCCCGGGTGTTCGCGTGGGATGATGGTGAAGCCTGTCGAGAAAAAGCACAAAAGGAAGGCATATCTATTCGTGAATTCAGCCGTGTGAATTGGGGCCAAGTGGATGCCTTGGTGATCAGCCCCGGCATCGCGCATACGTTCCCTAAATCTCATCCTGCGGCTCATGACGCGAAACAAGCGGGGGTGCCGATTATTGGCGATGTGGAACTTTTGGCAACGTCTGGAACGCAAGCCCCACAAATCGCCATTACCGGAACCAATGGTAAATCCACCACCACATCGTTGTTGGGTCATATCGTTGAGCAATCAGGCCGCACCGTAGAAATCGGTGGGAACTTAGGCCCCAGCATTGGCAACATGACGATGATGGAACGCGATGGTTTGTATGTGTTGGAACTGTCGTCGTATCAATTAGAACTGTGCCCTTCCGCGCATTTTAAAATTGCGGTTTTGATGAACATCAGCCCCGATCACCTTGACCGTCACGGCGGCATGGCCGGATACGTGCAGGCCAAAACAAACATCTTTCATAACCAAGGTGTCGGAGACGTGGCGATTGTCGGTTTGGACGATGAACCTTCGCGCAAAATTTTCAATGATCTTGATCGTTTGACGGGCCGCGTGGTCATTCCCGTGGCGACCACACGCAAAGCCCCCGGTGGTGTTTATGTCGAAGACGGAAATCTGATTGATGATTTAACGGGCGACGCCACGGTCATCATGAACTTAGACGGATTGGCCAATCTTCCGGGTATTCACAACGCGCAAAATTGCGTGGCCGTATATGCCGCTGCGCGGAAAATTCGGGTGGATATCGAAGACATCATCGAAGGCATCAAAAGTTTTCCGGGCTTAGCACACCGCCAAGAAATCATCGAATACTTTGACGGTATCACGTTTGTGAATGACAGCAAGGCGACCAACGCCGAAGCCGCTCAAAAAGCCGTGGCCTGTTACGACAATGTGTACCTGATCGTTGGCGGCCGGGCCAAAGAAACGGGCCTGCGCGGCATTGGGGATCTGAATAAACACATCCGCAAAGCGTTCCTGATTGGCGAATGCGCCGAAGCTTTCGCGGCTGAACTTGAAGGCAAAGTTGAATTTGAAATTTGCGGAGATTTAGACACCGCAACCCACGCCGCCAGAGACGCGGCCAAAAATGATGGTTTGGATCATCCTGTGGTCTTGTTATCGCCCGCCTGTGCGTCGTTTGATCAGTTTAAAAATTTCGAAGATCGCGGCGATGCATTTCGCGCGATTGTCGATACCATGAGATTGGAAAGGGCCAGCGCATGAGCACCTTCACCCGCACCGATACGTCTGTCGTTAGTCAGTGGTGGTGGACCATTGACCGCTGGACCTTGCTGTCGGTCTTTTTGATCGCGGCGTTGGGGGCGATTTTGGTGTTGGCGGCATCCCCTGCGGTTGCCGAACGCATTGGTTTGGAAAGCTTTCATTTTGTAAATCGTCAATTTGTCTTTTTACCGTTGGCGATGTTGTTGATGGTGGGTACGTCTTTGTTGACGCCACGCGGCGTCTTACGGTTGGCGTTGTTGATGTTTGGCGGAGCTTTGATTGGCATGGTTTTGGTGCTGTTTGTCGGTGCCGAAGTCAAAGGAGCGACCCGCTGGTTAAGTGTCGCTGGTTTATCCTTGCAACCTTCTGAATTCATCAAGCCCAGCTTTGCGGTGATTGCGGCTTGGATGTTTTCCGCACAGAAATTGAACGAAAACGTGCCGGGCTATGCCATTTCCATCGGTTTATATATTTTGGTCGTGGGATTGTTGTTGTTGCAACCCGACTTTGGCATGACGGTGGTTGTGTCGTGCGTTTGGGCGGTGCAGTTCTTTATTGCGGGCCTTCCTTTGGTGTTGGTGGGGGCGGTGGCCTTGGTCTTCATTATGGGTGGCTTTGCCGTGTACCTATCGTTTGATCATGTGCGCATTCGCATCGATCAGTTTTTAAATCCCGTAGGCGGGCAGGGCTATCAGGTTGATCGTTCCTTGGATGCCTTTTCAAACGGTGGCTTGTTCGGGCGCGGTCCGGGTGAAGGTCGGGTCAAAGAAGTGCTGCCCGATGCTCATACCGATTTCATTTTGGCAGTGGCTGGGGAAGAATTTGGCTTGTTGCTGTGTTTGCTGATTGTTGGCCTGTTTGCTTTTATCGTTGTGCGCGGGTTTTCTCGGGTCTTTAAAGACACCGACTTTTTTGTTGTGGTGGCAACGGCGGGTTTGTTAACGCAGTTTGCGTTGCAGGCCGTGATCAACATTGCTTCAACCACCAACCTTATTCCGCCCAAGGGCATGACCTTGCCGTTCATCAGTTATGGTGGATCGTCCACTTTGGCTTTGGCCCTGGGCATGGGCATGGTGTTGGCTTTGACACGGATGCGCCCCGGCGAAAGTTCAAGATTTGTGCGCTCGGTTCGGGGAGGCACAAGATGACCTCTCAACTTATTCTTTTGGCGGCTGGCGGAACCGGGGGGCATGTGTTCCCGGCCGAAGCGTTGGCGTCAGAACTTTTAGGCCGAGGCTTTCGCTTAGGACTGGTCACCGACAAACGCGGGCAAGCTTATGGTGGGGCCTTAGGCGAGCTGACCACGCATCATATTCAAGCGGGTGGTATTGCCGGAAAAAATATCTTTGCCCGCATCAAAAGCGTTTTGGCCTTGGGCATTGGCACCTTGCAAGCGTGGCGTTTGTTGAAAGAATTGAAGCCCGATGTGGTGGTGGGTTTTGGCGGATATGCATCTGTGCCGACCATGATGGCGGCGACCTTTGCGTCCATTCCGACCATCATCCATGAACAAAATGCATTGCTGGGCCGGGCCAATCGTTTGTTGGCGGGGCGGGTCAATGGCATTGCGACGTCGTTTGCCGATACCCAAGGTTTGGATGAGGCAAATATAGACAAAGTTGAATTGACGGGCATGCCGGTGCGCGCGCCCATCGCGGCAAAAGCAACCGCACCGTATCCAAATGCAGAAGGCGAAAGTGCTTTGGGCATTTTGGTGTTGGGCGGATCACAAGGTGCCACGGTGTTAAGCGAAGTCATTCCGTCTGCACTGGATAAATTACCAGATGCCATCAAGGCGCGTCTGGACATTACCCAACAATGTCGCGACGAAGATTTGGATAAAGTCAAAGCGGCTTATCAAAAAAGCGGTATTCGTGCGCATCTGGGCACCTTTATCGATGATGTTCCTGAACGCATGGCCAAGGCGCATCTGATGATTTCACGCGCCGGAGCCTCTTCGGTATCGGAAGCCTTAGCGGTGGGCAGACCCTCAATTTTGGTGCCGTATCCGTATGCTGCCGACGATCATCAAACCTATAATGCGCGCGCCGTAGATGCGGCGGGAGCAGGGTGGATCATGCCCCAAGATACCTTTAATGCCGATGCGTTGGCGGCCCGTTTGGACTCGCTGTTGGGCTTGCCCGCGGTGTTGGAAAAAGCCGCGCGCTGTGCAGCCAGCCTTGGGCGCGCCGATGCGGCAAAGTGTTTGGCCGATATGGTCGTAAAATTATCACCCTCACAAAGGGAAACAGAACAATGAGAACCTTACCCCTGTCCATCGGAACAATCCATTTTGTTGGCATCGGCGGCATCGGCATGAGCGGCATCGCCGAGGTTTTGCATAACCTTGGTTACAGCGTTCAAGGATCAGATCAAGCCGAAGGTCCTAATGTTACGCGATTGCGGGATTTGGGTATTAAAATTTTCATCGGTCACAGTGCTGATAACGTAGAAGAAGCTGGCGTTGTGGTTATCTCGTCGGCCGTGAAAGCCGATAACGCAGAAGTCGTTGCGGCCCGTTCGCGTTTATTGCCTGTGGTACGGCGCGCCGAAATGCTGGGCGAATTGATGCGCCTGAAATGGTCAATTGCGGTGGGCGGCACCCATGGCAAGACCACCACAACATCGCTGATTGCGCAATTGTTGGACGCGGCGGGACAAGACCCCACCGTTATCAATGGCGGCATCATCAACGCATGGGGCTCTAACGCGCGTTTGGGCAGTGGCGAATGGATGGTGGCCGAGGCTGACGAGTCTGATGGCACGTTTTTAAAATTGCCGGCGACCATTTCCGTGGTCACAAACATCGATCCCGAACATTTAGACCACTATGGTGATTTTGATACCCTGCGCCAAGCCTTTGTGCAGTTTGTCGAAAATATTCCGTTTTATGGATTTGCTGCGTTGTGTATTGACCATGCGGAAGTCCAGGCCCTGATCCCCCGCGTATCGGATCGTCGCATCATTACCTATGGCTTTAACCCCCAAGCGATGGTGCGCGGTACCAATGTTCGCCCGGGTCCCGGTGGCATGATTTTTGACATTACCTTTACCGGGGTCGGTGAAGAAGAAACCGTGACTATTTCGGATGTGAAGTTGCCCATGTATGGCTCTCATAACGTACAAAATGCATTGGCGGCCGTTGCGATTGCGCGGGAAATGGGCATCAATGATCAACAGATTGCCACAGGCTTTGATGGGTTCAAAGGTGTCAAACGGCGGTTCACCAAAACCGGCGAAGCCGCAGGCATTACAATCATTGACGATTATGCGCATCATCCGGTTGAAATTTCAGCGGTCTTAAAGGCGGCTCGTGGTGCTGTTGGCGATGCTCAGGTGATTGCCGTTGTGCAACCCCATCGGTATACCCGTCTGCGTGATTTGTTTGAAGATTTCTGTACCTGTTTTAATGACGCCGATGTGGTGTTGGTTGCCGATGTGTTCGAAGCCGGAGAAACTTTAATCGAAGGCTTTGATCGCGATCATCTGGTTGCGGGCCTGCGTGAACACGGTCACCGCACGGTCATGGCCTTAACCGACCCGGATAACTTGCCCGAAGCCATTGCCAAGGTTGCCAATTCAGGTGACATGGTGTTGTGCATGGGCGCCGGAAACATTACCCAATGGGCAAATGCCTTGCCGGATCGCTTGCAAAAAATAAAGGGAGCGGATTGATGACTTCGGCTGCTGCCCAAACGCAAACCTTGCTGGATCGTCTGCCGCCCGTGCGCGGACGCTTAAGCGAAAATGCGCCTTTGTCAAAGGTGACATGGTTTGGCGTGGGTGGCCCGGCTGAAGTTCTCTTTAAGCCCGCCGATGCCGATGATTTGGCTGARTTTTTAAAAGCAAAACCCAAAGAYATTCCCATCACCATCATKGGGGTCGGCTCAAACCTGTTGGTTCGTGACGGTGGTGTTGAGGGTGTGGTCATTCGTTTGGGTCGAGAATTTGCYAAAATTTCWGTGAACCAAGCAGATATCATYTGTGGAGCCGGRGCCTTRGACGGCAAYATYGCGCGCGYGGCCCAAGAAKCCAGCATCACYGGATTKGAATTTTTRAGCGGCGTGCCGGGAACCATTGGCGGAGCCTTGCGCATGAATGCCGGAGCGTACGGCGCGGAAATGCAAAACATCGTGCAAGGGGCYGTCGCCATAGATAGRGATGGAAATCGTCACGCGYTGGCCGCCGATGATTTGGGYTTTAGTTAYCGCAAATGCAACGTACCAAGCGATTGGATTTTTGTTGAAGCTCACCTGTTGGGGCATTCTGGAAATGCGGTGGATATCAATGCCCGCATGAACGACATCAAAAATGCCCGCGAAGGTACGCAACCGCTGCGCACCCGCACCGGGGGCTCAACCTTCAAAAATCCAGAAGGTCAAAAAGCTTGGCAATTGATTGACGACGCYGGATGYCGGGGYWTGAAAATTGGCGGAGCCCAAGTGTCTGAATTGCATTGTAATTTTTTAATCAATACCGGAACGGCAACGGCGGCTGATCTTGAAAACTTAGGCGAAGAAGTCCGTCGCCGGGTKTTGGANGAATNCTGGWRTTGAACTGGTYTGGGAAATTCGGCGYATTGGGGAAACGGAAAAAGGGGACGGGCAATGAGTAAGCGAGTGGTCGTCTTGATGGGYGGRTGGTCTTCGGAACGCAAAGTGTCTTTGCTGTCGGGCGCAGCTTGTACARATGCTTTGAAAAAAGCTGGTTATACCGTCACCCCCTTGGATGTGAAACGCGATGTCKGCGCGATGTTGACGCACCTGTATCCGGCCCCGCATGCGGTCTTTAATGCTTTGCACGGGCGTTGGGGGGAAGATGGATGTATGCAAGGTTTATTAGATATCTTGAAAATCCCCTATACCCATTCAGGCTTGGTGGCGTCCGCACTGGCCATGGACAAACCGCTGGCAAAATGTGTTTTCAAAGCCGCCGGCATTCCAGTTGCCGAACACAAAATTGCCACTCGCGAAGACGTCTTAGCCGGCGACGTGATGGAGGCCCCTTATGTGATCAAACCCTTAAACGAAGGGTCCAGCGTGGATGTGCATATCGTTCTGAATGACACCGATGGTTTGCCGTTTGAAACGGACGAATGGCCGTATGGCGATAAGGTCATGSTTGAAAAGTTTATTGCCGGACGTGAGCTTACCGTTGCGGTGATGGGCGGCAAGGCCATGGCGGTGACAGAAATTGACACGGATCATGGGTTTTATGATTTTGATGCCAAATATGTGATTGGGGAATCAGCCCACACCTTGCCCGCCGACCTGCCTCAAGACGTTTACGACGAAACCCTGCGTTTGGCCGAACTGGCCCATACTTCGCTTGGCTGTCGTGGCATCAGTCGATCCGATTTTCGCTATGACGGTGAAACGGTATATATCTTGGAAACCAACACCCAACCGGGTATGACAAAAACATCGTTGGTGCCTGAACAAGCCGCTCATGTGGGCATTGATTTTGAAACTCTGGTGAAGTGGATGATTGAACATGCGGAGTGTGACGAATGAACAAGATCATGTCCTCTGATGAATTAGATACACCGAAACGCAAACGCGTGGTGCCCCTTTGGCGGCGCCCACAAGCCATTGCTTTGGGCGCACTTGTCCTTATGGGCTTGGTGCTCAGTGGCGGGACGTGGATGGTGAAAACAGGTTGGGGCAAACAAGCCGTGGCCACCGTGAAATGGTCTGCCATTAAATTATCCACCGAAATGGGCCTGACCCTTCAAGAAGTTCTGGTCACGGGCCGGAGTAAAACGGATCGCAAAGCCTTGTTGCAAGCCTTAGGCGTGGTGCGCGGCGCGCCGATGCTCACGTATGATTTTGAAGAAGCAAAACGTCGGGTTGAAGCCCTGCCGTGGATTCAATACGCGCGCCTTGAACGTCAATTCCCCGATACCCTTGCGGTTCATTTGGCAGAACGTCAACCGATCGCGTTGTGGCAAAACCGGGGTGCTTTTGAACTGATTGACGAAGATGGCGAAGTCATTTTTAACGCCGAGCTTGAACAATATGAAAACCTCATTCACGTGGTGGGCGAAGATGCTCCCGATTATGTCAGTGGATTGCTGGAACTGTTGGAAACTCAACCCCTTTTGAAAACAAAAGTCATCGCGGCCGTCAGGATCGGTGGTCGGCGTTGGGATTTGTTGATGGTCGGCGGTATTAATGTGCGCCTGCCCGAAGACGGTGCACCCGCAGCATTATCCCGCTTGGTGACCTTAGAAACGCAAAGTGGAATTTTTGGACGAGATGTTAAGGTTTTGGATTTACGCTTACCCGATCGGGTAATTGTGCGCCGAGCTCCTACGGCTATGCGCAAGCCCGATCTGACACCAAAAGGTCAAGAAACTTAAACGATAAAGTATGACGATATGATGCATCGACACTCTCAACAGGCCAAGCCTAAGAACGGTTTGGTCGCCACATTGGATATCGGGACCACCAAGATCACTTGCTTGATTGCCCGCCAAGAAGGCACAAACCCGGCGCGCATCATTGGCGTGGGGCATCATGTGTCGGGCGGTGTGCAGAACGGCGCGATTGTTGATATGGATAAGGCCGAAGTTGCGGTGCGCGCAGCTGTGGGTGCCGCCGAAGAAATGGCGGGCGTGAATGTCGATGGCGTGACCGTGGCATTGTCCGGAGCTCGTTTTAAATCGCGTCTGGTGGCCTTTGATATTGGCATTTCAGGCCATGAAATTGGCGACCAAGATCTGCGTA
>NVSZ01000032.1 GCA_002732845.1 Rhodospirillaceae bacterium | reverse complement strand
TGTGGATAGGCGGTGTGGTTATAGACTTCCCATTCTTCCACACTGTTCAAAGGAATTTGCCACGGATCATCACACGAAAAGACCTTATCATTGACGGTGAAGGATGGTGATTGCCCATAGACAAAACCAAATTCCAACCGCCGACCGAACGTCACCTCAGAAGCAGGGATCGGTTTAAGGTGAGGGTTTTCCGGCAAATCGCCTGCATAAAGGGTCATATCTTCACCGTCTTCTTCGACAATGATTGTCGCCAGATTTCCGCCCTCGACGCCCCCGGTCAGGTAATAGGTTCCGGGGGAAAAGCCCTTCACCAAAACGTCGGCACGGTTGCCCGGAACCAGTTCAAGGGAATTCACTTCTTTCGTTTTGGGCAAAGGGTTTCCATCTAAACATAAAACCGTGAACGGCATTGTTGTTGTGTAGCGATACCATTCCATTTTCAAATTAAGCGGCACTTTATGGCTGGCATTGATCAACCGCCAACGTTGAACTTCACCCTTTTTCATACGAATCACGGGCAGGTATTGGCCATTGATATAGGTTTTATCACCCAGATTTAGGGTGCCATAATCGTTGCATTCCCCCTTGGCGTCAAAGCGTTGGGTTTGCATCACCATGACCTGTTCTTTGGCGGCTTTAATGGCGGGAATTTCGTCTATGTCGCCGCGAACAATCAACGCGCCCGACATGCCACTGGCCACTTGGATCGCCGTCGAACCATGAACATGGGCATGATAAAAATAAGTTCCGGGGGGATGGTCTTTGGGGATTTCGTATTCATAATCATAAGTATCCCCCGGCAACACAGAAATAAAGATGTCATCGGACGGTGCCTTCGGCGAAACGTGCAACCCATGCAAATGCATGTTGGTAACGTTATAGCCCGTGATCACCTCTATGCCATCGATGGTGCAAACGTAATCTGTGGGGTCCAGCGGCGGCAGGGTATTTGTAAGTTTTAACTTAAGCGTATCCCCGCCCTTAATATCAAAAGTATTGCCCACGGGTTTACCGTTATAGCCGCGCAGATTTACGGCATCGCCATCCAGTTTATACTGACACATCTGGCCGACAACTTTGGTGTCTAACAGCCCATCTGTTGAGGTTTCCACAGGGGGCTGAACAAGCTCGCCGCCCGAATATGGGGATACAAGAACATCCCGTCCCACGCACCCGCCCACACCCAAAATAGTTGCGGCACCCAAACCTTGCAGGAAATGGCGGCGATGAAGAGACCTTTTGAAATTTTGCGTATTGGTCATAACCACGATACTCCTAACAAGCTTTAAAGTTTTTGGCGATGTGTTCTGCGGCGCGCAGGCTAATGGCGGCGGCCGTCAACGACGGTGAAACAGACCCGGCCGTGACATAATTCGCCGTGCCGACAATGAACAAATTTTCATGATCATGACTTTTGCACCATTGATCGACCACCGATGTTTTTGGATCATCCCCCATGCGGGCGGTCCCGGCGATCATCGCGGCCCCGGCTTGAACGCCCTCTTTGGCGACCATTGCGTCAAACACTTCACGGGTCGGATCGGGCAACGGGCCGTTAAAGGTTCCACCCATTTCTGTCAGGATGTCTATGGCTCTTTTCCAAGACACATAAACCCCATCCAACGTGTAATCATCGATGCGAATGTTGATGTTTGGACGTTGCAATTTCATGACTTCTGTACGCTCATCGGACAAAGTTACCCGGTTGTCGGGATCGGGCAAAATCTCGACCGAATTATCCAAATAGACCTGTGTCGCGGTTTTCATGAAAATGCGTTCGCGCAGTTTGGTTCCAAACAATCCGGCATTTACGGCAGCATCGGCTTCATCTAACGGTCCGTTGGTTGGATTAAAGCCGCCGTTGATGACAATGGTCCCGATGGACCCAAAATCTTTGCGAAAGGCGCCATCGCGCAATTCCCGAAAAACACCTGTGGCATTTACAGGGCCACGGTAAGGATAAACCGGATCAGGCACGTAAGCCTTGGCGTTAATGCCCACCATGCTCATCAAATTRCGCCCRACTTGATCGCTGGAATTCGCCACACCRTTGGGATTTTTKKGATTGGTTGATCTCAACAACAAAAGCGGCGTTTCGATGGCATGGGCCGCCAAAATAAACAATTGCGCTTTGGCCGTGCCTTCAACGGGAAYGTTCGGATTTTCAAAGCTTGTGAAGCGGAGACTTGTCACTTTCTGGTCATCGCCAACTTCAATTTTTGAAACAACGTGATTTGCATACAGCGTCGCGCCCCGGTCTTGGGCTTTTTCCACATGCACACTGCCATCATATTTTGCGCCAACCGGACAAATAAACCGACAGCTCGCATTGCCACAACATTGCGGTCGACCATCATAAGGCACCGACGTTCGACAATGCGGCAAAGGCCCAATACTGTCGCCCAATTTTTCAGCGGCTTTATTAACTTGTTGATCCAGATACGTCAGCGGCACATACGGCAACGGGTAAGGATGGGGTGTTGGGGCGACGCATGTATCATTGCCGGCAACGCCCCAAGCTTCTTCGACTTGTTGATAATACGGCTCTAACGTTTCATAGGAAATGGGCCAGTCCAGTCCCCGCCCATAGGTGGACTTCATTTTAAAATCATTGGGGTACATGCGTTCGGCATGGCCCGTAAAGTGCCAAGACGTTCCACCAACCGTGCGCAGATACAAGGCGCCAAAACCAATTTGTTCCTTTGGTTTTTTAGAATCATAATTCTTTTGCACATAATAATTGGTCGTATCTTCTTCATCTGGGATCGGGGCATAGGGCTGTGGCGGATACGCAGAATTTCCGTTTTTAACGGGGCTCGCCTTAAATGTTTTGACCGCTTCGACCCGRTCAACRACCGACCCGGAATCGATCATCGCGACTTGATAGCCTTGACCTTGYAAGTACCAAGCCATCAATCCGCCAAAAAGGCCCGCGCCGACAATGATGATATCRGCTTCTATATCCGCCGYCGTGTTATCTGTACATTCCATTACGCCATCCCCCCTTGATACGGTTTATTCCAATATCCAAATTCACCACCGCACGTGACAGGAGGTTTGGTAAAGTCACAGGCGCGCCACACCAAAGCCTCATCGTAATTGATCACAACAACACGACCAAAGCGGTATGTAATGCGTCCGGTATACCAAACCCGGGCAATCTTTCTGGCTATCGCCCGAAGATTAGGGTGCATGCGTTTAAGTTGTTTTTCGACCGCAATATCGGTTGCATCATTTGGCAATTTGGCAAGCTTAGAAATCAAGCTTTCCATGTCATTTCTTTCGGGGAGCAGCATGCTTAAAATCACCGCACTCCAGATCGTGTTTCCCAACTCCGTATAGGTTTTATCCAAAGCAATGCCCGTCAACAGCGAAGACACCTTCAAAAAAGGCTCAATGGGATTTTCGCCCGCTAACAAAGGCTTAAAGGGGAGCAAAGCGGTTGTCGACAACGCCCCAAGCCCAACAATGAACTGACGCCTTGTCCGTGATGTTAATTTAGATCGACCCTTATGATTTGACATGATCCCCCCGTACAATTCATTGAATATAAACAGCAATTATGAAACATCGCAAAATCACATATATATACTAATGGTATCTTTGTAAAGGCCGACACACCCATTAAGTTATTTAAGCAAGCCTGCATCTTATCTAAAAGACACATTCATAAGGCGTAATATTTTGATTATATATTGACGGTCTCTGTGCCATACTCGCCTTAAATGAGTTGGGGGGAACGAGAATAATGCGGCAAGAATTACAAGAGCTTAAAGTCGAAATTTACCAAGACGGGTCGGTTGACGCCGACGAAGTCAAAACCCTGCGCACCGTGCTCAGGCTATACGGTCTCGGCGAACAAGAAGCCCGCCTGTTGCTCGACATCAACAACGTGCTGTCCAGACACGACCGCCACACAGACTTCGATGCATTGCTGGTCGAAAGCATCACAGATTACGTCTTAGACGACGACAAAGTCCTGTCTCAAGACAAACTAAACTGGCTCAAAGAAAACGTCTTCAAAGACGACCGCATCGACCAAAACGAAAAAAACATCATCGCYCAAATCGATAAAACAGCAAAAACAATGCCGCCGGGGTTTGGGGACTTRTTGAGGGCTTAAAATCCGGTCATATAGYRCTTTYCTCTGCCAGCTATTCCAGCACTTAAATACAGATTAACCGGCCCGACAGGCGAGCAATACCATTGATGTGATTTCATTATCAGTAATGTAGTCCGTGAGCTGGTCTTTCGTGAGATCATCACTGCGCAATGCATAAATTCGTACACCGCCCAAATCACCGCCCTTATGTAAGCCGGTAAAAACAATCTCCGTTCCTTTGGGAACCTTTCCAAAGAGAGCGTTACAATCCTGATCGCTTAAGCCCCCAAAGTCATCAAAGTTTGTAGAACTGAATTCAGGGGCTGCTTTCTTAGTATCCATATACAATTTAGCTGCTTCAAAGGATAAACTTTCGTGAGCTTTGGTAATCGTTTTTACTTTTGGAATTGAAAAATCCCCAGATTCTCCTGCACCATGTGCAACTAAAATAATCTTTTTCATAGCTAACTCCATAACTACCTCCTTCCTCTTCAGCACTCTAGGAATGCTTTTGTTAAACAAAAACCCTTAGTACTTGTAACGCTGGCGGTAATAATGTTTTTTGTCAAACTGAAATAAAGAAACGGCCTCTTACCTAAACTTTCAAACTTAAAGTGAGCATGGAGCAAATTTGAGTTTGAAATTTGAGAACCTGTTTTTGCACGATCTGCAATAGGCTCCATAATTGATATAGTGCATTGAAAATAAACATAGTTTTATTATGAGCAGGATATTTTTAGAGCAGAAATTAAGAATTCAGATACGCGGAGAAAGTGGGATAACGAGCAATAAAATCACTTAAATAAGGGGCACCATTCACACAAACAGACTCTACGCCGTGAGCCCCCCCCTTTCCCGAGACAGTAATTTCGGGGACCGTAAACACGCCTGAAAAAGCGCTTGTTTCGACACAATTTAACCACATGTATTTCTTATCCTACGAACATACGGTTATATGAATCTTTTAGTCAGTTGTCTTAAAAACAAAAAAAGGAACAGATCATGTGGAACGCTAGTGGTTATCAGCATATGGGAAATTTCGGAGAAGGCGGATCGTTGTGGTACATGGGCTTTCATGGGCTTTTTTCGCTCGTCATCATGGGTCTGCTGATTTATGGCGTTGTTGCGATTATCGGGCATTTTTCGAACAGCAACTCTGGCAACATTGACCCGGCCCTAACCGCCCTTGGCGAACGTTATGCCAAAGGTGAAATCAACCGTGATGAATATTTGGAAAAAAAGAAAGACCTTGAAGGCTGACAGCTTCACGAACCTTACGCCGCACCCAAAATAGACGCAAAAAAAGGCCGCTCCCCAAGGAACGGCCTTTTTGTATTCTGGAGTTCTCGGCTGACTTAGCGAGAATAAAATTCGATAACCAGGTTAGGTTCCATTTGAACAGGGTATGGAACGTCTTCGAATTTAGGGGTACGAACGAATGTACCTTTGCCCTTGGAAATATCGACTTCCATATATTCTGGAATTTCGCGTTCAGAAGACCCCATGGCTTCGATAACCATTGGGATGTTGCGAGAATTTTCGCGCATTTCGATCACGTCGCCTTCTTTAACCATATAAGAAGGGATGTTCACAGGCTTGCCGTTTACAGTCACGTGACCGTGGTTCACGAATTGACGGGAAGCAAAAACGGTTGGCACGAATTTCATGCGGTACACGATGGCGTCCAAACGACATTCCAACAAACCGATGAGGTTTTGGGATGTATCACCTTTGCGGCGAACAGCTTCGGCGTAGTATTTGCGGAACTGTTTTTCAGAGATGTTGCCGTAGTAGCCCTTAAGCTTCTGTTTGGCCATCAACTGGGTACCATAATCGGTGGGTTTAGAACGGCGACGACCGTGTTGACCCGGACCGTAATCACGAACATTAACAGGAGACTTTGGACGTCCCCACAGGTTAACGCCCAAACGGCGGTTAATTTTGTATTTCGAGCGGATGCGCTTCGACATGTTTTTCTACCTTATTTTTCAGTACGTTATTTGTTGTTCCGGTAGTTCCATCCAGTAAAGGATGGACGGGAAATACGCCAACTTGGGTCGCAATCCACATTCCCAGAAAGATTGAGCGCGCACTATACCCAATAAACGGCTGTGTGCAAGGGATTTCAGGGATTCTTTAAGGCTTATTTTCAG
The DNA here is from genome assembly GCA_002732845.1 of Rhodospirillaceae bacterium. Classification (GTDB taxonomy): domain Bacteria; phylum Pseudomonadota; class Alphaproteobacteria; order Rhodospirillales; family Magnetovibrionaceae; genus JANLGW01. Next base: position 22,447 of record NVSZ01000032.1, on the reverse strand, counting down.
GCCTTGCATTGCGGCCTTTTTGCTTTCATCTTTTAAGAATGAACACCCCCATCCCTTATCGCACCAGATTCGCCCCCAGCCCTACGGGATTGCTGCATATTGGCCATGCCTATGCGGCTTTGTTTGCGGCGAAAATGGCCCGCGAAAATGGCGGTGATTTTGTGCTTCGCATCGAAGACATCGATACAGGCCGATGCCGCCCCGCATTCGAAGCGGCCATATATGAAGACTTGGCTTGGTTAGGGCTCGAATGGCAAAGCCCCGTTCGGCGTCAGTCTGAACACCTGGCCGACTATCAGGCAGCCTTAGATAAACTTGACGGGCTTGGCCTTCTATATCCTTGTTTTTGCACCCGAAAAGACATTTTAGCCGAGATCGAAACCGCAAACGGAGCGCCTCATCTGGCCGCAACTGGCCCCGATGGCCCGCTATATCCGGGGACGTGTCGCAACCTCAGCACAGATGAACGGGCCAAAAGAATCGCGGACGGCACCCCCTTTGCTCTCCGCTTAAATATGGGTTTAGCCCAAAAATCCGGTCCACAATTACATTGGATGGATGGTGTGAAAGGCAAGATTCTCGCCACTCCGGAAATTTTCGGTGATGTGATTTTGGCTCGCAAAGATACGCCGACCAGCTATCATTTGGCGGTCACCGTTGACGATCATATACAAAACATTGCTTTGATTACGCGCGGAACCGACCTATTTATGGCCACCCACATCCACCGCCTTTTACAATCTTTGCTCGATCTGAATACACCGCATTACCACCACCACGGCTTAATCACCGATGCCGATGGACAACGTTTGGCCAAACGCAACAAGGCCAGAACACTCCGCACGATACGAAAATCCACTACGCACGCGCCACGGTCTTTCGCAGAGCTAAAAACCCTCTATACAGGCTTAAGTTAGAAAGAATCTTTTAATTTCAGCGTGACTTAAAGATTCAACTTGCACGGAACGTAAATCGCGATAGACTGAAAAATAAGAAAACTTAAATAAGACTGAGCATAATTTAGTCCCCTGAACTCCTGGAAAGAAGATTTCATCGCAATGAAAAACTGTCTCATTGTTGACGATTCGAAAGTTATTCGAATGGTTGCCAGAAAAATCTTACAAGAACTCGAATTTGAAACCCGCGAAGCCGCCGATGGCCAGTTGGCTTTGGACGCTTGTCTTGAAAGCATGCCTGACGCTGTGCTTTTGGATTGGAATATGCCGGTTATGGATGGCATTACCTTCCTGCGTGAATTGCGTAAGACCCCGGGTGGCGATGCTCCAATCGTTATTTTCTGTACAACAGAAAATGATTTGGACCATATCCAAGAAGCAATGACCGTTGGCGCAAACGAATACATTATGAAACCGTTTGATTCCGACATCATTCAAGCCAAATTCCAACAAGTTGGGCTTATATAAGCCTTTATTCACGGAGTTCTTGAAGTGAATACCGCAGATTTTGATTTTATCAGCTCTCTTATTTTGAGCCGTTCCGGTTTRGTGCTTACGCCTGATAAGGCGTACCTGCTGGAAAGTCGCTTGATGCCMGTTGCCCGCAAACACGGGCTTAAGGGTCTTGATGACCTAATTGGCATCCTACGCACCCGCAAAGACGAATCGTTGATTGTTGAAGTCGTCGAGGCGATGACAACAAACGAATCGTTCTTTTTTCGCGATACAAAACCGTTTGATTTGTTGCGGAATGAAGTTCTTCCACCGATGTTGGAAAAACGCGCCGCCAGCAAGAAACTCCGGATTTGGTGCGCCGCGGCCTCCAGTGGTCAGGAACCTTATTCTATTGCCATCATTTTGAACGAGATGGCGGCAAARCTCTCCGGATGGAAAATCGAGATTGTCGGCACCGACATTTCGCGYGATATCCTTAAAAAAGCCGAAAAAGCTCAGTATTCTCAATTCGAAGTCCAGCGCGGCATGCCGATCCAATTGTTATTGAAATATTTYGATAAAGTTGATGAGAACTGGACCGTAAAACCCGAAATCACAAAAATGGTCCAATACAAATATTGGAACCTGCTCGAAGACCCCAGACCGTTGGGCAACTTTGACATCGTATTTTGCCGCAACGTCCTGATTTACTTTGATGCACCAACCAAGGGCAAAGTCCTTGAATCCATTTCCAAAATGATGTCCGAAGACGGCAAGATGTTTTTGGGCGGTGCCGAGACCGTTTTGGGCGTTAGCGATAAATTCAAGCCCATTCCGGGCCAGAGAGGAGTTTACGCCCGCACTTAAGTTTGCTGGTGTACAAACATAGAGATTACTTGATATGTCTGAAAATAAAAAATTCCGCCTGATTACACGAGCCGACTTTGACGGCGTTGTTGCGGGTGGCCTGTTGATTGAAATGGGTCTTATTAGTGATGTTAAATTTGCCGAACCCAAAGCCATGCARGATGGTTTAGTMGAAATTACCGGCAACGACATCACCACCAACCTTCCCTACGTTGACGGTGTTCACCTTTGCTTTGATCACCACGTTAGTGAAATTGAACGTGTTGGTGATCGTGAAAACCACATTATTGAAGCCGATGCCCCATCTGCAGCCCGGGTTGTTTATAACCATTTTGGTGGACRCGAAAAATTTCCGTCCATWCCMAATGATTTRATGGAAGCCGTGGATAAAGCCGACAGTGCTCAATATTCAGAAGAAGACATTTTGGCRCCAGAGCCTTGGACACTGTTGAACTATATCTTGGACCCGCGCACTGGCCTTTCAAAGTTTTCAAAGTTTGAAATCAGTCACGAACAATTGATGAAAGACATGATGGTTTATGTTCGCCATCATCCCGTCGAAGAAATTCTGACCATTCCCGATGTGGAAGAACGCGTGCACCTGTACATGGAACACGAAGAAAAATTTGAACTTCAACTGCGCGACAGTTCCACCTTGCATAACAAAGTCGTGGTTATGGATTTGCGCAACGAAGAAGAAGTTTTTGCCGGTAACCGCTTCACCATTTACGCCATTACGCCAGACTGTAATGTGTCTATTCAATTGACCAATTCAGACGATGGTACAAAAACCATCATGGCGGTTGGTAAATCTATTTTGGATCGTTCAAACGAAGCCAACATCGGGTCCATCATGTTGGAATACGGCGGCGGCGGTCACAAAAATGCCGGCACCTGCCAGATTGAAAAGGATCGGGCGGAAGACGTGCTCAAAGAATTGATTGAACGCTTGAACGCGTAAGACAATCAAAACCATTAAAAAAAGCGAGGCTTCAAGCCTCGCTTTTTTTGTGTCTCATTTTATAGGTTTAAAGCGCGCCGGTCAGTGTATATTTTAACGCCCGCACCACCTGCTCTGGAGTTTCAGCCACGGCCAACGCCACCGCATCCACTTCTTTTAGCGGGTGCGTTAAATCCGCATCATGCAACGTGATGATCGATGTCCCCAAAGCGGCCGCATATCCCGCATCAAAAGCCGCATTCCATTGACGAAACTTAGCGCCAAAACGCACCACAACGATATCGGCTTCTTCGATCAAGGTGCGGGTTCTTAAGGCATTCATTTTAGCGCCTTTATGATCGGCCCAAAACGCTTTGTCTTCAGCRCCTAAGATATCRACACCGCAAGCATCCGAACGGTCATGATCCGTRACCGGRSCCGTCAATTCGATSGGAAGATTTTCGGCTTTGATGCCATCCGCGATGCGTTCACGCCAATCTGAATGAATTTCTCCAGAAAGGTATACTGTCCAAGTGCGATCCGTCATGTCATAAGCCTTTTTTTCTTAGGGGGATGTCAATATGTTGCGTGTATTTTTAGATACCTTTCATACACGGTCAAGCCGTAAAAATCAGCGTTAAAGTGAACCATGAAAATAAACGTCAAGAAAACACAGCCCCAACTATATTCGGTTACCCTTGGCAACACGGTCCACACACTTGGCATCAACGACCTTAAAACCTTGGTTCTTGAATCCGTTAAAGTGCTGGCGCCTGGGGCCTTGCCTGCACCCTCAATTGATATCATCATCAATACGTTAGCGACGCGTTTGCACGCTTCTAAAGAGGCTGACCTGCAAGAATTCATCTTACATGCTCCTGAAAGTGAACTTTTGTTGATGCTGAAATCGACCGAAACCAATACTGATTTGCATAAAAAAATGTTCGAAAACATGAGCACCCGCAAACACACAATTTTGTCCGAAGACCTTCAGTACAAGTTTCAAAACGGCATCGATGGTGAAATGCTCAACAGTGCGATTTCAAAACTCAGTGAGCTTGCTGATAAATATAGCCTTTAGACGCTTGTTGGGCTTGTGAAGTAATCCCCTCTCTTGTTAAGCTATCGGTTCTTGAAACTACAGATGGCTTGGCAAAATGTTGCATATACTAAAACGAAATTTGTTTGTCATAACAGCAACGATAGTGTTGGCCTGTTCCCCCGCCCTCGCCCAAAAATCCGAAAAAGCGGCTAAGGCCACTTTGGTGGATGTTGATGAAGTGCGCAAAGCGTCCTTAAACCCCACCGTGCCTGTGATCGGGCGTTTAATTGCCGAACAATCGGGCGTGGTATCGGCGTTGATGAGTGGCGTTGTGATCAACATGGTCACGCAAATCGGTGACCGGGTCGAACGTGGCGCGGTCATTGCTGAACTGTCCAAGGACCGCCTGCATTGGGCACGCCAATTACGCTTGGCCGAAGTTTCTGAATTTCAGGCCGCCTTAAAGTCGGCAAAGTCACAAACCATTTTACGAACTCAAGAACTCAAACGCTTGGAAAACTTGCGAAAATCAGCAGCATTTAGCAAAGCGCGCTTTGAAGACGCAACCCAAGAACTGTCCAAAGCCCAAAGTGCCGAAGTTGAAGCCGCAGCGGCTCTGCAACGCGCAAGAGCCAATTTAAAACTGGCCGAGATTGATTTAAACAATACCACCATTTTGGCCCCCTACACCGGTGTGGTTGCAAGGCGTCATACCGAAGTCGGCACCTATTTAAACATTGGCCAGCCCGTGGTGACCTTGATTGACGATCAAAATTTAGAAATGGAAGCCGCCGTTCCGGTCGAACGCATTGGCGGTTTAACTCCGGGGACAAGTATTCAGTTTCATTTGCGAGACGGGCAACAATTTTCGGCTCTGGTGCGCGCCATCGTGCCCGATGAAAATGCCATCACGCGTACCCGCCTGGTGCGCTTTACGCCGTTTTTTGGAACAGCGACTGCAAACACACTCGCCACCAATCAAAGCGTAACACTGTCCATTCCGGCAGGTGCCAAACGCAACGTCTTGAGCGTGCACAAAGATGCCGTTCTTAACCGAAGCGGCAGCACCGTGGTCTACGTGGTTAAAGATGGGGTCGCCAACAAGCAAACCGTCAAGTTGGGCGAGGCCGTTGGCGGACGTTTTGCGGTCGAGAGCGGATTGATCGCCGGAGACTTGGTCGTCGTGCGCGGCAACGAACGCCTGCGCCCCGGTCAAAAGGTTAAAGCGAAATCTAAGCCAGAGACATCCGCACAATGAATATCATTCGCCAATCCATCGACCGCCCAATTGCCGTAATCGCAGCCGTTTGTATGATCGTCATGTTTGGGTTAATGGCGTTAAACACCATTCCCATCCAGCTGATCCCCGATGTGCGCAAACCTATTTTGACCATCACCACCACGTGGCCCGGGGCGGCGCCTGCGGAAATTGAACGCGAAATTGTTAACCCTCAGGAAGATGTGTTTCGCGGCCTTAAGGGCCTGGACGAAATTTCCAGCAGCTCTCAAACCGGACGTGCCCGCATCACGTTGGAATTTGCCGTCAACCAAGACATGAACAAAGCCCTGTTGCTGGTCGCCAACCGCTTGGACCAAATCAGCAACTACCCCGAAGAAGCCAACAAACCGTCCATCCGCACATCCAGCAGCGACGACAAACCCATCGCGTGGTTCTCGTTGGTACGAACCGACGACAATAAAACAGAAATGCCCCATCACGGCGACTTTGTGGAAAACACCGTACAAGACCTGATCGAACGCGTGCCCGGTGTTTCCCGCGTGAATGTGTATGGCGGTGTCAAACGCGAAATGATCGTTGTGATTTCGCCCGAACGCATGGCCCAATTTGGCCTGACGGTACCGCAGATTGCCAAAGCTCTGCGTGCCGCCAATTCATCCGCCTCGGCGGGTATTGTCGAAGAAGGCAAGCGCCGTTATATCGTCCGCACCGAAGGCAAGCTGTCCACCGTTGAACAAGTCAGCGCGGTGGTTCTGCTCAGTCAGGTTGACCCTGTCACCGGACAAATTTCCAGACTGACCGTGGGTGATATCGGCGATGTTTCGTTCGGGTATAAAAAACCCACGGCAACCATCCGCCGTTTGGGCGAGCCTGCGATGGCGCTGAACGTGGTTCGAGAATCAGGTGCCAATGTCATCGATACCATGACCGGCATTCAGGCCGCCGTCGTCGAGCTGAATGCCACCATCCTGCCCAACCGGGGCTTGGTGATGAAGCAACTGTATGACGAAACGGTTTATATCAATTCTGCCATCGAACTGGTGCAACAAAATATCTGGGGCGGTGGCACCTTGGCCGCTATAATTTTGCTGTTGTTTTTAAGGTCGGCGCCCGCGACCTTGATCATATCGCTGGCTATTCCGGTATCCGTCATCGGATCGTTTGTCGCCATGGCGGCCTTGGGACGGTCCATTAATGTGATTTCGTTGGCGGGGATTGCCTTTGCCGTGGGCATGGTTGTTGATGCCGCGATTGTCGTCTTGGAAAATATTTACCGCCTGCGCCAAGAAGGAAAGTCCCCATCCGAAGCCGCCTATCTGGGCGCACAACAAGTTTGGGGTGCGGTGTTTGTTTCGGCCCTGACCACCGTATTGGTGTTCACGCCGATCTTAATCATGGACATCGAAATTGGTCAGTTGTTCCGCGACATCGCGGTGGCAATTTCCATTTCCGTCAGCCTGTCATTGGTGGTCGCGGTGACCGTCATTCCAGCGCTGGCCAATCGACTTTTCAAAACCATCCCCAAACAAAAGGTCATACCCAGCCTTGCCTTTTTGGATCGCTTTGCAAAATTCTTTACCAATGCCGTTTTGAAATACACCCGGTCCGTCATTCAAAGTCGCACGCGGGCCATCGCCGTGGTCACCATCATGTGCGGCACGGCGGCAATTGCGACGGTTTTGTTTTTGCCCAAATTGGAATACCTGCCTGAAGGCAATCGCAATTTGATCTTTGGCCGCATCATGCCGCCACCGGGATATAATTTAAAAACCACCACAGACATTGCCGAACGGGTTGAAGATGCCGTACGCCATTTGTGGGCTTCTGAAACCGGGCCAGAATCTAAGCCCGGCGAACCGCCCAAGATCGACAACTTCTTTTTTGTTGCGCGCGATTCCGGAAGCTTTTTAGGCGCCAGCAGCGTTGATCCTTCGCGCGTGGCCGAATTGATTCCGGTTCTGCGCAAACCGATTTTCAGCGAACCCGGCACCTTTGGTTTTATCACGCAACCATCCTTGTTTGGGCGCACCGTGGGGGGCGGACGATCCATCAATTTAGATATTTCAGGACCGGACCTTGAACTTATTTTAAACACCGCCTTAAAAGCCACCGGCATGGTTGGTAAAATACTGCCGCGCGCCGAAGGTCACCAAATCCGCCCGCGCCCGGGCTTGGAATTGGGGGCACCGGAAGTGCGGATTTATCCGGACCCCATTCGGCTGGCTGACAACGGCCTAAACGCCCGAGAATTCAGCCAGACCGTAGATGCCTTTAATGATGGATTGCGGGTTGCCGAAATCACCGTGGATGGGCGACGCATTGACTTAACACTCAAAGGCCCCACCAACAACATCACAGAAACCCAAGGCATCAATCACCTCCCCATTTCAACGCCCAAAGGTGCGGTGCTCAGCATTGGTGATTTGGCGAAGGTGGTGATTACGTCTGGCCCCACAGAAATTCGCCATATTGGACGCGAACGCACGGTGACGCTGCAAATTCGACCTTCATCGTCACTGGCCTTAGAAGACGCCATCAACCTGTTGCAAAGCGAGGTCATTGACCCGTTAAAGGCCGAAGGCTTGCCCGACGGCATGACCATGCGCATGGCCGGAACCGCCGATAAATTATCCGAAGCCTGGAACGCCATGGTTTGGGATATTTCGATTGCGGTGATTATCGTTTATTTGGTCATGGCGATCCTGTTTGAAAGCTTCCTTTATCCGTTAATTATTATTCTGTCCGTGCCTTTGGCGACTGCGGGCGGCGTTGGTGGACTTGGCCTTATGAACCTGTTTGTACATCAACCCTTAGACATGCTGACCCTGTTGGGCTTTATCATTTTAGTCGGTATTGTGGTCAATAATGCAATTTTGTTGGTGCACCAAACGCTTCACCATCAACGGTACGACAACATGTCCAAGGCCGATGCCTTGATCGAAGCCACCCGCAATCGCATCCGTCCGATTTTCATGTCCACGTTAACCAGTATCTTTGGCATGTTGCCGTTGGTTCTGTTTCCCGGCGCTGGGTCTGAATTATATCGCGGATTGGGCTCGGTTGTGGTTGGCGGATTGTCGTTGTCGGCGGTTCTGACGTTGTTGATGATCCCACCGCTGATGGCATTGGTACCCACCAAAGAACGCGCCCTAACAGAAAAATCCCTCAAACCAGAATCGTAATCGAAACGGGTTGAGGGATTTTTTAAACACGTTCTGGAAGACTTAGGACAACCAAAAGCGTGCTTTAAGATTCACATCGCTCTATTGAGCAAGCGCGAACCCTTTTTTCTTTTTGTCCTTAGAAACTTTTACATAAGCGCGTGCGCAGTGAACTTCACAGTACGGCTTATCTTGAATGGAAGGTTCCCCGCAAAAGAAGAAATTCGGTGTGCCGGGCTCGCCTTCGGGCCAGCAGCACATAGATCCGGTGAGCTCTTCCAAGCGCACAACTTCGCCCGTTGGACGAAGAACCTTTGGGGCCACCGGAGCGGCTTCGGTTTTTGGAGCAACTTTGGCTTTTACTTTGGCTTTTTTCGGAGCCGCTGTGCCAGCCGCAGATTGGCGAATTGGCGATTGGCGCTTTTTCAAGCCTAGACGATGAACTTTGCCAACCACTGAGTTTTTTGTCACGCCAAGGCGACGACCAATTTCACTGGTGGGTAGTCCTTCTTCCCAATGCGCAATCAGAACCTTGATACGATCCGGGGTCCATTCGAAGGCACTCATGTTATTCTCCGTCTTAAAATCATGAATTATAAGGTTGCGGTCATCCGCCGCGTCTGCAGCATCTTAACAACATTTTGCCATAAGTGGTACAAAAAGACACAATATGTTGTGGATAAGTGGCAAAAGCCATATTTTCCGCCTCCTTGCAGAAGAATACCCTCGCAGAGCCGTTCGTCTTGGTTATACTTATAACATTGGTGAAACTCAAAGGCTCAAACAATGTCAAAAAAACCAACACTGAACGATTGGGAAACACTCGCAACGGCTGAACTGAAAGGCCAAAATCCCGACACCTTGGTCTGGCAGACCCCCGAAGGCATTCCCGTAAAGCCCGTGTACACGCAAGCTGATCTAGAAGGCATGGAACACCAAGATACCCTGCCCGGTCTGGCCCCTTTTATGCGTGGACCGCGGGCCACCATGTACACCGGACGGGCTTGGACGGTGCGACAATATGCAGGATTTTCCACCGCCGAAGACAGCAATGCTTTTTACCGCGAAAAYTTAAASGCCGGACARCGYGGGTTRTCGGTSGCTTTYGATTTAGCCACCCACCGGGGCTATGATTCMGATCACGAACGSGTCACCGGMGAYGTCGGYAAAGCSGGYGTYGCSATYGACAGYGTCGAAGAYATGAAAATTCTGTTTGACGGCATTCCCTTGGATAAGATGAGCGTATCCATGACCATGAACGGGGCCGTATTGCCGATCTTGGCCAGTTATATTGTCGCCGCCGAAGAACAAGGTGTGCCCCAAGAAAAACTGACGGGCACCATTCAAAATGATGTGCTGAAAGAATTCATGGTGCGCAACACCTATATCTATCCGCCCGCGCCCAGCATGCGGATTATTTCCGACATCATGGCGCACACATCCCAGCACATGCCCAAGTACAATTCGATTTCGATTTCCGGCTATCATATGCAAGAAGCCGGGGCCACCGCCGTTCAAGAACTCGCCTATACCATTGCCGATGGACTTGAATACGTGCGCACGGCCGTTAAGTCTGGACAAGACGTCGATGTGTTTGCCCCGCGCCTGAGTTTCTTTTTTGGCATCGGCATGAACTTCTTTATGGAAGTCGCCAAATTACGGGCGGCCCGGTTGTTGTGGGCCGAACTGATGGAAGAGTTCTCGCCCAAAGACATCAAGTCCAAAATGCTCCGCACCCATTGTCAGACGTCCGGCGTATCGCTGACCGCCAAAGACCCATACAACAACATCGCGCGCACCACCATCGAAGCCTTGGCGGCGGTGTTGGGCGGCACGCAAAGTCTGCACACCAATTCTTTTGACGAAGCCTTGGCGCTGCCTTCCAAAACCTCTGCTCGTATCGCCCGCAACACCCAATTGGTGCTGCAAGAAGAAACCGGCATCACCAATGTGGTTGACCCCTTGGCGGGCAGTTATTACGTGGAAAGTCTGACCCAATCTGTGGCGCAAGCCGCGCGCGAACTGATTTTAGAGGTCGAAGCCCAAGGCGGCATGACCAAGGCCGTACAATCTGGACTGCCCAAACGCCGCATCGAAGAAGCCGCCGCCGCCAAACAAGCGCGCATTGATCTGGGCGAAGACGTGGTCGTGGGCGTAAACAAATATCAGCCCGAAACCGAAGTCGACATTGATATTTTAGAAGTCGACAATACTGCCGTGCGGGACTCACAAATCAAACGCCTTAAAACCGTACGCGAAAATCGGGATCAAGCCACCGTGGATAAAACCTTACAGGCCTTGCGCCACGCCGCCACATCCGGCGAAGGGAATCTGTTGACACTGTCCATCGATGCCGCCCGTGCGCGCGCCACGGTTGGTGAAATATCTGATTCCTTGGCCGATGTTTTTACCCGCTTTGAAGCCAAGTCGACCGCGATTTCCGGCGTCTATGGAAACGCCTTTAAAGACGACAAAGGTTTCCAAAACATCATAGCCAATGTCAAAATCTTTACCCAAGACAATGGTGATCGCAAGCCAAGATTATTGATGGTGAAAATGGGTCAAGACGGTCATGACCGGGGGGCCAAGGTCATCAGCACCGCCTTTATGGACGCCGGATTTGATGTGGTTTTAGGCGCTTTGTTTCAAACCCCGTCCGAGGCCGCGCAAGACGCCGTTGACGAAGACGTGCATGTGGTTGGCGTATCCAGCCAAGCCGCCGGGCATAAAACACTGGTGCCGGAACTCATCAAAGAATTAAGGGCGCGGGGTGCGGACCATATATCGGTGATCGTCGGCGGCATCATTCCGCCTGCTGATCATCAAGCTTTAAAAGACGTCGGTGTCGCCGGAATTTACGAGCCCGGCACACACATTCCGACCGCGATTGCCGAAGTCTTGGATATGATTGAACCGAGTCCGCCGAAACCCTGGCCGTCTAATTCTTAGCGAATTTTTCGATCCAACCGCCACCCAAAACGCGTTCCCCATCGTAAAAGACACAGGCTTGTCCGGGGGCTATTCCAGCATAAGCCTCTTCTAATTCGACCTTGGCGCGGGTGTTGTCCCCGGCGCTGTCCCCCGTGTTATCCAATGGCATAATGTGGGCTTTGATTAAGGGCGCTAAGGACCGCAACTTTACACTGCAGGTAAAGCCCGTATCTGGAATTTTCCCACCTTCGCCCAACCAATTCAAATCTCGAATGGTCAATGACGGCTTCAACAAATCTGCCTTTTCCCCCACCACAACACGATTGTTTTTCGCATCAATTTCAAGCACATACAGCGGATTTGCGGCGGCGATGCCAATACCTTTGCGTTGACCGATGGTGTATTTGACAATGCCTTCATGGCGGCCCAAGACCTTGCCCGAAGTATCCACTATATCACCGGGATCTAGGGCTCCGGGGCGCAGTTTTTCCAAGACATCCAAATACTTTCCATCCGGTACAAAACAGATGTCTTGGCTGTCTGGTTTTTGCGCGATGTCCAAGCCTAACCGTACGGCTTCGGCGCGCGCTTCGTCTTTGGTGCAATTGCCCAACGGAAACCACAACATGTCCAAGGCGTCCTTTGACGTGGAAAACAGGAAATAGCTTTGGTCGCGGGAATGATCACAGCCCCGGTGCAATTCGGCCCCATCGGCGCCGTCCAAACGCCGCGTATAATGGCCCGTGACCAAGGCCACAGCCCCCAAATCTTTGGCGCGGTCCAACAGGTCGGCGAATTTGATGGTGTCGTTACAGGTCACGCACGGAATTGGCGTTTCGCCCATAAGATACGTGTCTGCAAAATTTTCCATGACCTGTTTTTTAAAGCGCTCTTCAAAATCCAAAACATAGTGCGGAATTCCGATATGGTCCGCAACACGTCGAGCATCTTGAATGTCGCGGCCCGCGCAACAAGTGCCGGGTTTGTCGATGGCGACACCGTGATCATACAGTTGCAAGGTCACGCCCACCACGTCAAAGCCAGCTTCTTTTAACAACGCTGCGGTGACGGATGAGTCCACACCACCGGACATGGCAACCACCACACGGGTTTCGGACGGGGGCTTTGCAAAGGCACTTTGAGGGAGGTCAAGTTTCATGGTTTGTATCAGTCAAATCTTCGGGTTCAGGGATGCTATCGAGTAAATGTAAGGTATGCGATCGGAACTCTCGGCGATATAGGACGGCAACCACCCACACGGTAATCGCGGCAAAAAGGACAGGATGAATAAACCAACTGAGCACCGCCAGACCAAAATAATACGCCCGTACACCTCGGTTAAAGTTCAAAACACCCCCTGAAATAATACGCGCCGTGCCAAAGGCCAATTCTTTACTCGTCACTGTATCCGTTTCACCGGGTGGCGGGGCGGCACCAATTAAAACCAAGGCATAATTGAATTGGCGCAAAGACCATGCAAATTTAAAAAAGGCGTAGATAAAGATCATCAATAACAGCAGGACTTTCAATTCCCATTCAACACGCGTGGCGGTATAGACAAAAGGCAAATCCTGTACCAAAGACTGGGCTTTATCCACGGACCCCAAAATAGCCAAAAGTCCCGCCAAAATGAACAGCGTTGTTGTTGAAAAAAGCCCCACATTTCGCATGATCGCCGACATAATGGTGACGTCAGCCACGCGATTTTCTCGCTTCAACATCCGCATCATCCAAACCTCGCGGTGTTTGCGCATCACCGTCAATAAGGTCTGGCCATAGCCTTTTTTACTGTCGGCGTAATAGGTGTACGCATTCCATACCACCAAAAACCAGATGAGCGCACCCAGATCAATTCCTGAAATTTCAGACATCTTTAAAAAGCCTTTTAAATCTTCATCATCTTATGTGAATATGGAGGTAACAATCAAATGGGAACGATTAATCACCTTATTTAATCCCGTTCATCCAACCATGCCATTTGAATAGCTTCCAAAATTTTCTCACTCGATTTTTCGGGGTCATCTTCAAAACCGGGTAAATCCTGCACCCATTTCCACAAATCGGTAAAGCGCACTTTCATGATGTCTTCATCGGGGCGAGCGTCTTCCAATTCAATGGCGATATCGTAAATGTCGGTCCAGTGCATAATGTATCCTCAAATAAAAAAAGGGAGGCCTGTCAAAGCAGTGCCTCCCCCTTATATCGGTATCTGATGAAGCTTAATCAACCGCCATGTTGCGGGTTCCGGTGGGAATGGTGACTTCCAAGCCATCCAATTCTTCGGTCATTTTAATCTGGCAACCCAAGCGCGACGTGTGGGTCAGGCCAAAAGCCAAATCCAACATGTCTTCTTCTTCTTCGGTGGCTTCATCCAGTTTTTCGAACCATTTTTGTTCGACCACAACGTGACAGGTCGAACACGCCAAAGAGCCTTCACAGGCCCCTTCTAGGTCCACATCGTTTTTGTGAGCAACTTCCAAAACCGACAGGCCAACAGGGGCGTCAACTTCGGTGCGTTTGCCTTCACCATCGATAAAAGTAATTTTAGGCATGCGGGTCGTTCTCCTCGAATGTAATAAATCAATCTATTGGGCAATATTTACAGGGATTTTCCGCAGGAAACAAGGCTTAGTCACTCAAAGCACTTACTTCAACACCCGTCAGCGCATCCCGAATGCCTTTATCCATGCGTTTTTCGGCAAAGTCTTGGGTTGCGGCATCTAACGCTTCGGCGGCGGTATTAATCGCGTCCCGGTCGTCGCCTTTGATAATGTGATGGAGGGCGTCCATTTTTTCACCAATGGCTTCGCGTTCTTCGACACTCAACAATTTGCAATCGGCCTGCAACGCAGACGTCACCGCATTCATTGCGCGTTCGGCTTCGACCCGGGCTTCGCCGAGCAATCTCAGTTCCATATCGCCTTTGGCATTCGCCATGGAATCATACAGCATCTGTGACATTTCTTCTTCGCTGAGGCCATAGGACGGTTTGACTTCGACCTGTTGTTCAATGCCGCTGGTTTCTTCGGAAGCCGAAACCGTCAACAGCCCGTCCGCGTCAACTTGGAATGTCACGCGAATGTGCGCGGCACCTGCGGCCATCGCTGGAATTCCGGTCAGGTTAAAACGCGCCAGTGACCGATTTTGGTCAACCATTTCGCGTTCGCCCTGAACCACATGAATGGCCATGGCCGATTGTCCGTCTTTGAACGTGGTGAATTCTTGCGCCTTTGCCACCGGAATGGGGGTGTTGCGCATGATCACTTTTTCGACCAAGCCGCCCATCGTTTCCAAACCCAATGACAACGGCGTGATGTCCAACAACAAAGTGTCAGAGCCCGTGGTTAAAGCTTCGGCTTGTAAAGCGGCACCCACCGCAACCACTTGATCGGGGTCAATATCAGCCAGTGGATCGGTGCCAAAATAATCGGCAACGGCTTGGCGCACGGATGGCACGCGGGTTGACCCGCCGACCAAAACCACGCCTTTGATATCTTCGGGATCAAAGCCCGCTTCGGTTAGAACTTCATGACAGATTTTGACGGTGCGATTAACGTCAGAGGCAATCAAACCGTCAAAGGTTTCGCGGCTCAGGCTGTGTTGCGAGACTTGATCACCAATGGTCAAACTCCATTCACCGTCTTCTACACCGGTTAGGCATTCTTTGGCCAAGCGTCCCGTCATCAAGGCCAGTTTCACATCACTTGAGCTTAATTCAACGTCACCAAATTTGGCTTTGCGTTCGGCCAGAAAATGGTCGGCAATGGCGTGGTCAAAATCATCCCCGCCCAACGCCGCATCCCCACCGGTGGCCAGCACCTGAAATACGCCTTTTTGCATGCGCAGCAACGACACATCAAATGTGCCGCCGCCCAAATCATAAACCGCGTAAAGACCTTCAGCATCTTTGTCCAACCCGTAAGCCAGCGCCGCCGCAGTGGGTTCATTAACCAAACGTAAAACTTCGAGACCCGCCAAGCGCGCGGCATCTTTCGTTGCCGTACGCTGAGCATCATCAAAATAAGCCGGAACCGTAATCACCGCTTTTTTCACAACGCCGCCCAAATGGTCTTCGGCCCGTGCTTGCAAGGCCCGCAAAATGTCGGCTGAAATTTCGATGGGGGTAAGGACTTGGTTGCCCACGTTCAGGCGCACCAGTTGTCCATCATTTTCGCCGCCCGAAGCCAAATCAAACGGCAATTGTCCGCCCAATGACTTTAAATCTTTGGGACCGCGCCCCATCAAACGTTTGATGGAACTGACCACAGAATCTGGACGCATCAACAGCAAACGTTTGGCCAGTTCGCCAACCATGGCAGAACCATCGGGAGCATACGCCACGATAGACGGGACCAAGGCTTCGCCGTCTTCGTCTTTTAAGACTTCGACCGCATTATTTGTGCTGACCGCAACCACCGAATTGGTGGTGCCCAGATCGATACCGATGGCAAAATCTGTTTCGCCTTCTTGGTGGTCTGGGGTTTGGCCCGGTTCCATAATTTGCAACACTTGCACCATAAGAGGTCCTTTTAACTCATCAGGCGAGCGCGCACGTGGCGAACCTCGCCCATCATTTTATGAAGATATTTTAAGCGCGTGGTCAGTTTGCACGCGGCTTCGACATCACCGTCCTTAAAAACAGTGGACAGTTGTGCGATGACCTTTTCAATGGCGGCTTTGCTTTGCTTGGCAATGACGTTCAAATCGGCCACGGCTTCAACGGATTCCAAACGTTCACGCATTTCCATGGCTTCAATCAAAATGGATTGATCATGGACCAAATTACAACCTTCGGGCAAAACGTCGATGCCTTGCACGTGCACCATATAATCGGCACGTCTGAGCGGATCTTTTAAGATTTCATAAGCGTCGTTCAGGGCGGTCGCCTGTTGCTGGCTCAACGCTTTTTCTTTGGATGTACAGCTGGCAAAGCGGTCAGGGTGAAGTTGACGTTGCAAATCAAAATACAATTGATCCAGAGCCTGAACATCAACATCAAAACTGTATTCAACGCCCAAGCGCTGAAAATGCGTAACCGNWGCCGGGCCYTGTACYGCCGAACAGGTTGAACAGAACAACGCACTCAAYCCCACKGGWCCTTTACAGGACCARCAGGRTTTCATGGYTGTTGYWRCGGTTTCGATRCTGTTCATATTCATCAGGCTAGACGTGGAAAGATTCGCCGCACCCACAGCGACCTTTTTCGTTTGGATTTTTAAACACAAATCCACTTTCCAACGTATCGACGACATAATCCATTTCCGTGCCAAGAACAAACATCGTGGCTTTCGGATCGATCAAAATGGTGATGCCATCAACTYCCATCTTTTCGTCGAATTGGTTGACCTCATCGGCGAATTCCAAGGTATAGCTGAGACCGGAACAGCCTTTGGTTTGCACACCGATGCGGATACCCGCCGACGGTTTGTCGCGGCTATCCAACAGGGCCTTTACCTGTTCAATCGCCGCAGGAGTCATATTGATGGGTGCGGGTAAGTTCATCTTAATCCGTCCTTTTTACTCGGCAGCTTCTTTTTTAGCGCCCGTCTTTTCTTTGTAGTCTTCAACGGCCGCTTTAATAGCATCCTCTGCCAAGATTGAGCAGTGAATTTTCACGGGCGGCAATGCCAATTCTTCAGCAATGTCGGTATTTTTAATTTCCGTTGCTTCATCCAAAGTTTTGCCCTTCACCCATTCGGTGACCAGCGAACTGGACGCGATGGCAGAACCACAGCCAAATGTTTTAAATTTGGCGTCTTCGATGATGCCATCAGCGCTGACTTTGATTTGCAATTTCATCACATCGCCGCACGCCGGAGCGCCAACGAGTCCGGTGCCAATGTCACCGTCTTGTTCGTCCATCGCGCCAACGTTGCGTGGATTTTCATAGTGATCGATGAGTTCTTTACTGTAAGCCATTTTCTTTCTCCTTGCCGCACGTTTGCGGGTGCTTAAATTGCGGGTTCATAGAGTCTAGTGTTCAGCCCATTTAATGGACTTAATATCAATGCCGGCTTGGGCCATATCCCAAAGCGGACTGAGTTCACGCAAGCGGTTTACTTCTTTTGAAATCCGCTCAATCGCATAATCGATGTCTTCATCCGTGGTGAAACGGCCAAGGCCTAAACGCAACGAGGTGTGCGCCAGTTCTTCTTCGACGCCTAAGGCCCGCAGTACATAGCTGGGCTCTAGGGACGCGGACGTACACGCCGAACCCGAAGACACGCCCAAATCTTTAATGCCCATCATCAGGCCTTCGCCTTCGACATAAGAAAAGGAAATGTTCAGGTTGCCGGGAATGCGATGGTCGGCATCACCGTTTAAATAGATTTCATCAATGTTGGCTTTTAAACCTGCCAACAGTTTGACTTGATAACCGTGCAGACGCTCGGCTTCCGCACCCATTTCTTTGAGAGCAATTTCACAGGCTTTACCAAAGCCAACCACCAACGGTGTCGGCAAGGTACCGGACCGCATGCCGCGTTCTTGACCACCACCGTGGATCAACGGCACCAAACGTACGCGTGGGCGACGACGGACAAACAACGCGCCAATGCCCATGGGGCCATACATTTTATGCGCCGAAATCGACAACATATCGATGTTTAAGTCTTCTACATCCAAGGCGATTTTCCCAACGGCCTGAGCCGCATCGGTGTGGAAAAACACTTTGTTGTCTCGACAAATTTGGCCGATTTCTTTCAGCGGTTGGATCACGCCGATTTCATTGTTCACCGCCATGATCGAAACGAGCAGGGTATTTTCGGTGATCGCGGCCTTTAAATCGTCTAAGTCAATCAGACCGTTTTCTTTGACATGCAAATAGGTGACTTCAAAGCCATCCTGTTGCAATGAACGACAGGCTTCCAGAACGCATTTGTGTTCGGTCACGCACGTGATGATGTGCTTTTTTTGATCACCATAGAACTTCGCAACACCTTTGATCGCAAGGTTATTGGATTCCGTGGCACCAGACGTAAAGATGATTTCTTTGGCTGTGCCGCCGATCAAGTTTGCGACATGTTCACGGGCAATTTCCACCGCGTCTTCCGCTTCCCAACCAAAATGATGGTTRCGAGAATGGGGATTACCATATTTTTCCGTCCAATAGGGCACCATAGCATCAACCACACGGGGGTCCGTTGGTGTTGTTGCTTGGTAATCCAAATAGAGCGGATTGTTCTGGGTCCAATGTTGTGACGTCATGTTCTTTACCTTTTTTTCTTTTTCGTCTTAAGCAGCAGTTTGTTTTGCTTCGTTACGTTCATATAGGTCTTTCCAAACGGAAAGAAAGGCCTCAATGTCATCATTTACATTAGAATGACCTAAACTAATGCGAATTGCTGATTTTGCAAGCGTTTCAGGCACACCCATCGCGGCCAAAGTTGCACTTGCCAAGCTTTTTCCCGAAGAGCAGGCTGATCCGGCACTCACGCATATTCCGGTCAAATCCATGGCCATTATCTGACTTTCCGCCAACACACCGGGCAAGGCGATAAAACTGGTGTTGGGCAAACGGTCAACGTTTTTACCAAAGATGACGGCGTTCGGGGCGATTTCCAAAATCCGTTGTTCCAGTTGATTCCGCAAGGCTTTGACCGCATCCATTTTGGCCAGTTCCGCAACCGCCATATCGGCTGCAACACCAAAGCCGGCAATACCCGAAACGTTTTCGGTACCGCCGCGAAGCCCGCCTTCTTGACCACCGCCGGTATTGCTGGCGACAATCTTAACATCCTTGCTGGCGATCAGGGCTCCGGCCCCTGTCGGACCACCAACTTTATGGGCGGACAGGCTCATCATATCGACACCCAACGCCACAAAATCAACACTAACTTTACCCAAGGCCTGTACGGCGTCCACATGAAGCAAAGCTCCATGACGGTGGGCCAAATGGGCAATGTCCGTTATATTTTGCAACACTCCGGTTTCGTTATTGGCCAGCATCACCGATACAATCGCATGGCCATCACCGCCCGACAGCAACTCTTGCAGATGACCTAAGTCAATTTTTCCGTTGCCATCAACCGGCACCGTTTCAATATCATCCCGGGCCTTTAAAATTGAAGCATGTTCCGCAGAACTGGTGAGGACTCTGGTTGCTCCATTTAAGGCCAATGTATTGGCTTCGGTACCGCCCGATGTGAAAATCACCTGTGCCGTTTTTGGGGCATGCACGGCGGCCCGCACCAATTCACGAGAATCTTCGACAACACGTCTGGCTTTACGCCCCGCACTATGGACCGACGACGGATTGCCACCTAAATCCAAAGTGGCAAGGATCGCTTCACGGGCCTTGGCGCGCAATGGCGCCGTCGCGTTATGATCCATATAAACGATGTGTTTTATCACCAATGTGTTTATCCCGTGTTTTTTGTTCTAAAAAATTGCTATTCGGCAGCAATGATGGTGTTTGTAGATTGTGTGTCTTGATGCATTTCAGGGCTGTCATCCATGCCCTGAACCCGGCCCTCTGCGACATCTTCCAACGACACCGAAGCCAGATACAAATAAATTTGATCGCGCAAAGCTTCCCATAAACCATGCGTTAAACACCGGGCATCATCGGAACGGCAACCCTTTGCGTTTTTGCAACGGGTGGTCGAAATCGGCTCGTCAACGGCCAAAATCACGTCGGAAATATGAATTTCCACAGCCTTTCGCGCCAGCAAATAACCGCCACCGGGACCGCGCACGCTTTTGACCAACTCGGCACGGCGAAGTTTGCCAAATAATTGCTCAAGATATGACAAAGATATTTCTTGGCGTTCCGCAACGTCAGCCAAGGCAATCGGTTTGCCTGTCGCTGATTTGCTGATATCGACCATGGCCATAACCGCATAGCGTCCTTTTGTGCTGAGCTTCATGTCCGTTCTCCTTTATTTACTGCCATCTGAATTGGCGGCTTTTTTTGTTTTTGGGGGTACTTTAATCGTACGGCCTTGCGTTTTTTTCGCAGGCTCTAATTCATCCAACTGGTCCTTTAAGGCCATCACTTGGAATCTTAAACTTTCTATCGTGCGCAACATCGGGTCAGGGCAACCGTCCGCTGGTGTACCGTAAGCCACAAAGTCACCAATGTGTTCTTTGTCCTTGGGCATCACCACACGGGCAGGAATACCCACCGCGGTCATGCCTTCGGGGATGTCCGCTGTCACCACCGCATTCGCGCCGATGCGCGCATTTTTACCGACAACAATCGGGCCCAAAACCTGAGCCCCCGAACCAACAATCACGCCGTCTTCCAACGTTGGGTGGCGTTTGACATTAACCTGTGTATGGCTATCTACACTGGGCGATGTGCCGCCGAGCGTCACCGCCTGATACAAGGTTACATCATCACCAATATTCGCCGTTTCACCAATCACCACGCCATCGCCATGATCAACGAACAACCGGGCACCAATGGTCGCACCGGGATGAATTTCGATACCCGTCAAAAAACGGGCCGTCTGTGAAATCATACGTCCTAAAAAACGAAAATCTCTTTTCCACAGCGCATGAGAGAATCGATAAAAAAGAAGGGCATGAAAACCGGGATACAAAAACGCCACTTCCAAACGCGACCGAGCTGCCGGGTCACGCTTAATAAATGAATCTATATCTTCTTTTAGTCGTTTAAAAAACATCGATTATCCAATACCTTAGAGTCGGAAAACGTACAAAAAATAATATGGCGACATAAAACACGTGCTTTAGCTTACGTTTCGTGTCAAAACACCCTTAGAGTAATTAAAATATATTATACCTGACTAGCGTAGTTTAGTATATATAATACCCGACTAACGCAGTCAAGTATTCAAGTGGCTTAATTTCAAAAAAAAATTATAGTCTCTTATCACTTTGAAATCACAGTGAAAACATGATGAAATCACAGTGAAAACACGATAAACAACACGCAACACGCCCGGTTAACCTTAGACAAAATAAATGGTATTTGATTAAACATGCCTGAAATCATCTTTAACGGCCCCGAAGGGCGTCTTGAAGGACGCTACCATCACTCAAAAAAACCGGGTGCACCCATTGCCCTTGTTTTGCATCCCCACCCAGAATTTGGCGGCACCATGAACCATAAGATTGTTCTGGCGATGTATGAATCTTTTGTCAAACGTGGGTTTTCCACACTTCGGTTTAACTTTCGCGGCGTCGGACGCTCGCAAAGCACCTTTGACAACGGTCAGGGTGAAATGAGCGATGCGGCTTCGGCTCTTGATTGGGTTCAGGCGCACAATCCAAATGCTCAATCGTGCTGGATCGGTGGATTTTCGTTTGGGGCGTGGATTTCCATGCAATTGATGATGCGTCGTCCGGAAATTAAGGGCTTCATTTCCATCGCACCGCCCGCCAAAGAACACGATTTTTCCTTTTTGGCTCCGTGCCCGGCTTCCGGCCTGATTTTGCATGGCGAAAAAGATGAAATCGTGCCGATGGAAAGCGTCGACAAATTGGCAGCAAAACTTCAAAGCCAAAAGAACATCGTCGTCGATTACGAAATCGTCAAAGGCTGCGACCACTTCTTTGCCAACCACATGCCCAAACTCGTCAAGCATGTGAATGACTATTTGGATAAGTCTTTATAGGCCGAGCCAATATTCAGCATGAATCCCGGTCAAAACCCACGACCAATAGAACTCATGGACTCGCCACGTTGCCAGCGATCCCATATTTCGGCCTTCTGCTTATTCGCAAAATAAATCCGGCGGCTGTAACTCATAACAACACTCCATCTCTTCAATAAAGATTATAGTGTTGCGTCGACCGATTGAGGTCACCACCCAAAGCGGACATTCATACACCCGCAAGAATGCTCACAATTGCATTGCCAATAATCACGGCTTTGTCGGGCTTAACGCTCACATATTTTGAAGGGGC
>NVSZ01000031.1 GCA_002732845.1 Rhodospirillaceae bacterium | reverse complement strand
TGCTTCGTTGAACCCATGGAACTCTCAGTCATTGGAATGGACTCACACCGAGTCTCCTCCAGGACCTGGCAACTTCGGTGATACCGATGTTGTTCTGGATGAAAACTGGAGCCCTTACAACTATAACAAGGGTTAATTTCCAAGTTAGACTTCAAAAAGCGAGCGGGGGCTGAAAAGTCCCCGCTTTCTTTTTGCCTAAAATTCGCTTCAAGTTCAAAGAGATCAAAGCTTATTTAGAGAAGAATTCCGCACAGGTCTTGCGGTACACCCCCACAAAAGGCTATATATTCAGCTCAAATCAATAGAGTGAGCTCCTTTATGACCGACACACAAAATACACCGACAACACCTGCGGGCATCCCGGCCAATCGAAAATGGATTCTGTTTGCTATCTTGGCTATTTTTGCTGGCACCTTATATGGCACCACCATGTACCGCATTCGAAGCTCTGGTTTCTTAGGCGTGAAACAAGACCAGCTGGCCCACCCTGAAAAGGCGACCGAAGCTTCTGGCACCTTGCAAGACAGCGCTGTCAAAGCTGCCCCATCTACTACCCCACCTGCAAATTAATCTAGGCCTTTTCCATGATTGAATTGACCACCATCCCGCACATCAATGCTGGACTAAATGCATTGACCGTCATGCTTTTGTTTGTTGCTCGTGGGCAAGCAAAGGCTGGCGATGGCCCAGCCCATAAAAAGACCATGATCACCACGTTGGGTGTATCCGTATTGTTTTTGGTGCTGTACGTCAGCTATCACTTGGGCGGTGGCTTTGCTAAATTTGGTGGTGAAGGCTTGATCCGTTGGGTCTACTTCCCGATTTTGATCGTCCACGTGATTGGCGCGGTGATCATTGTACCGATGGTCCCAACGGCCGTGTTTTTTGCTTTCAAAGGCAACATTGAAAAACACCGCAAGGTCGTCAAATGGACATGGCCGATCTGGTTCTTTGTCGCCGTATCGGGCGTTATTGTTTACACCATGGCCCTGCACCTGTTTCCGTGCGAAGGCGCATGCTTGGCTACTGGCATCCAGATGCCCGGCACTATGCCAACTGAAACACCCACCACCCTGCCCGGTTCTTAAACCTTATTTATACACACCTTATTTATACACAAGGCCCATCTTATGAAATGTGAAAACGTCACGGATCGTCCACCTTTGATGGACCGACTGACCCAAGTCATGCAACGCCCCGGCGGCCAATCTTGGTTGTTAAAGTGGAGCATCTTGGGCCTCATCGTGATTGGTATCGCCGGATTGTTTGCGTTGCCATTGGCCTTTGGTCGCGCACCGGGCGTAAGTGACTATTTCCCGTGGTTTGTGGAAAATTTCCATCGTTTTTTGGTGGTCCATGTTGATTTCAGCTTTGTGGTCTTTTTTCTGTGTATCTTTGCCATTGCGGCACACATTACGACCTTTCGCCTCTCCAACGGCGAGCCCCGCTTTATGGTGTTGGAATATTTAGCCTTTCGCTTCGCCATTATGGCCGTGGGGGGGATGTTCCTGCCCGTGTTCCCGATCTCACCAGATTTGGCGGTGATCTTCCCGATGTTGGTGGGCGAGCCCGTGATGAGCAACTACATCCCGGTGCTCACCAGCCAGTTGTTTTATGTCTCGTTGTTATTGCTGGGCATAGCCATGGCTTTGATGGCCTTGATGGTGATTTTAAATTTGCTCGGCCACGTCGGCAATTTGTCGAAACAAGGCCACGGCTTTGGCATCGATTTATTCAGCCTTGGTGGCATTACGGCCTCCATCGCATACCTCATCGCTTTTTCTCATTTTTTAAGCGCATGGTCCGTCTTAAACGGGTCCCCTATTACGCACCAATTTCACGAAGACCTGTTTTGGGCCGGTGGGCATGTTCTTCAATTTGTGAATGTCGCGCTGTTGATTGTCGCGTGGTACACCATCGCATCCATCGTTTTAAAACCCATTCCGTTTAATCCTATGACCGTTGTTTTGGCGATGGCGATTTTGGTTTTAGGGGCCGTCGCAACACCCGTCTTTTCCAGCGTTTTTGAAATCTTCGGCGGCATTTGGCGTCAAGCGTTCACCGACATGCAATACCTGTTTGGCCTGATCGGCCTGATCGTGGCTGTGCCGCTGATCCGCGCGGTTCTCACAGCCCCCGACAAGCCGTGGAAAAACCCGGGCTATGTCGTGATCTTGCTCAGCCCCCTCGTCTTTGGCGTTGGCGGTATCATGGGCTTGTTTGTGGATGGTCAAGACACCCGTACTCCGGCTCATTACCACGGTATGATCGCGGCCGTGACGTTATCGTTCATGGGCCTCTTTTACATGGTGTTTTTGCCGTTGATGAAACGCGTCATCAATCGCCCCCGCTTGGCCTTAGTTTCGGTATGGATGTTTGGCATCAGCCAAATTATCGCCAGCACCGGATTGTTCTTGGCTGGTGGTCATGGCGCGCAGCGTAAAGTCGCCGGAGCCGAACAAGGGTTGTCGACCTTTACCGCAAAACTGGGCATGGGCCTGAACGGTGGAGCGGGTTTATTCGCAATTATTGGCGGGGCTTTGTTCGTCTGGGTTGTACTGACCGCCTTGATGAACAAACAAAAAGACGCTTAAACGATCTTTTTTTAATTGAAAACGTTGGTTTTTGGACCCGAAACATGTACATTCGGGACCGATTATCAGTAGGGGATGAAGACTTTGGCCAACGCCACAGAAGACAATACAACAAACGAGAACTCAGATGCGCTGGAAACAGACGCAACCGCCAACCCAGAAATCGGCACACACGAAGACTTAGAAGTCCCCGGTTTGGGGGGCGGTGCTCCTTATCGATTCCACATCGCAGACTATGCGGCCTTGCTAAAGCCCCGCGTGATGTCGTTGGTGGTGTTTACCGCCGTGACGGGCATTGTTATCGCGCCGGGTGAAATCAGCCTGTTTGCGGCCATTATATCGACCCTATGCGTGGCCTTTGGTGCCGGAGCCTCTGGGGCCATTAACATGTGGTACGATCGTGATATCGATCAATTCATGGAACGCACGCAAAATCGACCTATTCCGGCGGGCAAAGTAAAACCCACCCAAGCCTTGGTGTTTGGCGTGATCATCGCGGCCGTGTCTGTCATTGTTATGCATCTGTTTGTGAACGAACAAGCCTCTGGCCTGTTGCTGTTCACCATTTTATATTACGTGTTCCTGTACACCATGTGGCTGAAACGTTCGACCCCGCAAAACATCGTCATTGGTGGTGCGGCGGGAGCCTTTCCGCCAATGATCGGCTGGGTTTCTGTCTCGGGTGATTTCAGCTTGGAATCGGGTATTTTGTTCCTGATTATCTTTTTATGGACGCCACCCCACACGTGGGCCTTGGCCTTGTTCCGCCACGGCGATTACGAACGCGTCGGCGTGCCGATGATGCCGGTTGTTGTGGGCAGTCACAGGACCAAAGTCCAAATGCTGGTCTATACAATTTTGCTGGTCATCGTGACGATGATTCCGGGCCTGATTGGTCTGTCGGGCATCATCTATACGGTCGTCGCGGCCGTGCTGGGCGGCATGTTTATCTTCCATTGCCTCAAACTGTTGAAAATGGATACCGATGATCACGCGCGGCCAACGTTCCTGTTCTCGTTGATGTACCTGTCGGGAATCTTTATGGGGCTGTTGGTGGATCACTTCTTGCTGTTCCCTCTGCCCCTCACGTTCTAATGATCAAGTCACCGTATCAAAGCTTAGAAGACCGCTTCCGCCGCATGGATGCGGTATCTGGTGCGATGAGCATGCTGCATTGGGATATGTCGGCGATGATGCCGTCCGGGGGGGCTTCAAGCCGCGCCGAGCAACTGGCGACCTTGTCCAGCGTTCATCATTCCATGATCACCGATCCGGAAATTTCCGACCTGTTGGACGGGGCCGAGGCTGATTTACACTTGAACAACTGGCAACAGGCCAATGTGCGCGAAATGCGCCGGGCGTGGATACACCAGGCCGCCATCGACGCCGATTTGGTCGAAGCCTTAAGCCGGGCTTGTTCCGCCAGCGAAACCGTCTGGCGTACCGCGCGCCCGGATAATGATTTTAAGGCCGCTTTACCGGGGTTAGAAGAAGTCCTGAACCTATCGCGCCAAGTGGCCGAGGCGAAGTCTGAAAAGCTCGGCGTTGGCCTGTATGATGCTTTGCTGGACCAGTACGAACCGGACGGGCGCTCTTGCGACATTGACGTGATTTTTGATGACCTCGCCACCTTCCTGCCTGATTTCTTAGACGATGTGCTGAGCCAGCAGGCCGCAGGTGCCGACAGACTGCCCCTACAAGGCCCCTTCCCTGCGGATACGCAACGTGAACTCGGCAAAACTTTTATGACCGCCTTGGGCTTTAATTTTGACCACGGCCGCCTGGACGAAAGCGCTCATCCGTTTTGTGGTGGAACCTATGACGATGTGCGCATCACCACGCGCTATGACGAGGCTGATTTTTCCAGCGCCATGATGGGGGTTTTGCACGAAACCGGACACGCCATGTATGACCAAGGCCTGCCCAAAGAATGGCGTGGACAACCCGTAGGCAGCGACCGGGGCATGAGCATCCACGAAAGCCAATCGTTGCTGATTGAAATGCAGGCCTGTCGCTCACCAGAATTTTTAGACTATGCCGGGCCTAAAATGCGCGAAGCCTTTACGGGCGCGGGCACAGCGTGGCAAACCGAAAACCTGCTCAGGCGCACCACCCACGTCGAAAAGGGCTTTATCCGTGTCGATGCCGATGAAGTCACCTATCCCGCCCACGTGATCTTACGTTATCAATTGGAAAAAGCCGCGATTGTCGGTGATCTTAAAATGTGTGATCTGCCCGGCGCTTGGAACGAAGGTCTCAACAATATCCTCGGCATTACCCCGCCAACGGATCGCGAAGGCTGCCTGCAAGATATTCACTGGTACGACGGCGCGTGGGGCTATTTCCCGACCTATACACTGGGCGCCATGACGGCCGCGCAATTGTTTGCCAAAGCCAAGCACGACAAGCCGGAGATTTTAGGATGTATTGCCAAGGGTGATTTTTCACCCCTGATGAGTTGGTTGGGCGAACATGTACACAGCAAGGGCTGCTTGCTAAACACCCGCGACCTCTTGAAAGAAGCCACGGGTGAAGAGCTAAATGCTGATCATTTCAAAACACATCTTAAGACGCGTTATCTTGGATCTTAACCAAACAAGACTTTCTGAGCCGCTGCCACAGCAACGCCGGACTTAATCGGTGCGTTCATAGCGGACAAGGTTCCGTCGAGGGCTGACAGGCACAACACCACATGAGCCGCATCGCTGCTTTGGCCCATCAGGCCAATGCGCCAGACTTTACCCGCCAACGCGCCAAGACCTGCGCCGATTTCCAGATCATAATTAGTCAGCAATGACTTGCGCACAGCGGCTTCGTCGATGCCTTCGGGCAACGTCACGGCGTTCAGCTGTGGCAAACGGTCGGCTTCGTTAACCATCAGGCCCAAACCCATGGCTTCCAAGCCCGCCCGCAACGCCAGATGATTTTTGGTATGACGTGCCCAAGAGTTTTCCAGACCTTCAGCTTTCAACATCACCAAAGATTCATGCAACGCATATAATGCATTAACCGGAGCGGTATGGTGATAAGAGCGCGCTCCACCACTCGCATTTTCCCAGTAGCCCATGACCAAAGACAGGTCCATGAACCAGCTGGGGCATTTGGTTTTGCGATTGCGAACAACCTCGACAGCTTTATCACTGAGCGTCAGCGGGGAAATCCCCGGTGTGCAGGACAAACATTTTTGCGTGCCGGAATACACCGCGTCCGCACCCCATTCGTCGACCATCACGGGCGTACCCGCCAACGATGTCACCGCATCAACAATGCTGAGCGCGCCAAATTCCTGAGCCAGAGCACAAAGCCCCTTGGCATCGGACTGAACACCCGTCGAAGTTTCCGCATGAACAAAAGCCAAGGCTTTGACGTTGCCAGCGGATTTAAGGGCATCGCGGACTTTATCTAAATCAATTGCAGAGCCCCAGTCATCCATAACCATGATGGCGGTTGCGCCAATACGTTCGACATTTTCTTTCATGCGTCCGCCAAACACACCGTTTTGGCAAACCACAACCGTATCACCAGCTTCGATCAAATTGACAAAACACGTTTCCATACCCGCCGAGCCCGGACCGGACACGGGCATGGTCAGGGTGTTTTTGGTTTGAAAAGCATAGCGCAACAGCTCTTTCACTTCGTCCATCATGCCAACAAAAGTTGGGTCCAAGTGACCAATTGTTGGGCGCGCCGTAGCACTCAAAACACGTGGATGCACATCGGAAGGCCCCGGCCCCATAAGAACGCGTTGGGGCGGATTAAAAGAAGTGATGGTCATGGTTAGTCCTTAAATATTTTAAATGAAATGTTTAATAGCACGCATATATGGAGTGTGAACGGCCATTTTACAACAGAGTTCTCAGGTTCACGTGGACATTTTGCCCTGTGGACACTAAGTAAGAGGGGATTGATACCATTTTTTATACAGGTTTATAACGTGAAATATATCAGCACTCGGGGAAATGCCCCCAAATTATCCTTTGATGACGTTCTTTTGACCGGATTGGCCCGTGATGGCGGCCTGTATTTGCCAGAAACTTGGCCCACGTTTTCGGCCGATGAAATCGCCGCCATGAAAGACATGAGCTATGAAGAGGTCGCGGTCAAAGTCATGTTGCCGTTTGTCGAAGGTGCCGTTGAAGAATCTGATCTTCGCAAAATCGTCGAAGAAACTTACGCCGTCTTTGAAGGCGACGACCCTGCCCCTGTGGTGAAATTGGGCGACAATGAATATGTGTTGGAACTTTTCCACGGTCCGACCTTGGCGTTTAAAGATTACGCACTTCAATTCTTGGGCCGCATGTTTGATCATATTTTGAGCAAACGCAACGCCAGCCTGACCATTGTTGGGGCGACATCGGGTGATACCGGGTCAGCCGCGATTGAAGCCTGTCGTGACCGCGAAGCCATTGAAATTTTCATCCTGCACCCCGAAGGCCGCGTATCCGAAGTGCAACGCCGCCAAATGACTACGGTGCTGAGTGACAACGTCCACAACATCGCCCTGAAAGGTAACTTTGACGATTGCCAAAACACCGTCAAAGCCTTGTTCGCCGACGAACCGTTCAGAGACGCCGTACACCTATCGGCCGTGAACTCCATCAACTGGGCACGCATTATGGCCCAAGTGGTTTATTATTTCTGGGCGGTGCTCAAGGTCAGTGAGCCCGGAAAACCTGTCAGCTTTTCGGTCCCCACCGGGAACTTCGGTAATGTCTTTGCGGGATATGTCGCCAAAAAAATGGGCCTGCCGATTGACCGTTTTGTGGTTGGCGCAAATTCAAACGACATTTTGATCCGCTTTATTGAAACCGGAAAAATGGTCAGCAAAGATGTGTTTGAAACATCCAGCCCGTCCATGGACATCCAAATTTCCAGCAACTTCGAACGCTTTATGTTTGAAATGTTAGACCGTGATGCGGTCGCTTTGTCGGCGCTGATGGATGAATTTAAGACCAGCGGAAACTTTAGCGTTTCTGACGCCGTTATGGATCGCATTCGCGGCCTTATTGATGGTGAACGTTTTGACGATGATGCCGTTGAAAAACTCATCGGCAAAGTTCATGCCGATTCCGGTTATTTGCTGGACCCGCATTCCGCCATTGGCATCGGGGCCGCAGGGGCCCGGCGCGGCGACCAAGACGTTCYGATTGTCGCCCTTGCCACCGCGCACCCGGCTAAATTTCCAGACGTTGTGRAATCTGCTTCGGGACTACACCCGGATCTGCCTGACTTTTTGGCCGATCTTCATGACCGCACGGAACGCAGCCACACCTTAGAAAACGATTACGACGTRATTAAAAGTTATATCGAAAACAAGCTCAAAGGACGAAGCAAGCTTTGACCAATACCGTTCGCATTACAGAGCTGGACAACGGCCTGCGTGTTATTTCCGACGAAATGAAACAGGTTGAAACCGCATCTGCGGGCATCTGGATCGAAGCCGGATCCCGTCACGAAACCGCCAAGATGAACGGYGTGTCCCATATGTTGGAACACATGACGTTCAAAGGCACGCGCCGTCGATCTGCCCAAGCCATTGCCGAAGAAGTGGAAAACGTGGGCGGGCATTTAAACGCCTATACRTCCCGCGAAAACACYGCTTATTTTGCCAAAATCTTGAAAGAAGATTTAGGGTTAGCGGTCGATGTKGTTGCCGATTTGGTGCAAAACGCYGTTTTGGACAGCGAAGAATTAGAACGCGAACGCGGTGTGATTTTGCAAGAAATTCATCAGGCCCAAGATACTCCRGATGATGTGATCTTCGATTTGTTCCAAGACGCCTGTTTCCCCGATCAAGCCTTGGGCCGCCCGGTTTTGGGCCCCGCCAAAGGCATCGAAGAGATGGCGCGAACCGACATCATCGATTAYATGAACAACCGCTATTTGGCACAAAGCATGGTGTTGTCTGCGGCGGGAAACTTAGAACACGACAAACTGGTCGATCTGGCCCGCGAACATTTCCCCACATCCGACAAAGCCAAARGCAAAGMCRRMRKCKTTTCGGTTGGCGCTTACAAAGGCGGTGAAGTTCGCGAAAGCCGCGACATCGAACAGGTTCATTTGATGTTGGGCTTTGAAGGCCTGACCTACAACGACGACGATTTTTATGCGGCCTCGGTGATGTCGATGATTTTGGGCGGCGGCATGTCTTCGCGGTTGTTCCAAGAAGTCCGTGAAAAACGCGGCTTGGTGTATTCGGTCTATTCGTTTGTTTCGTCTTATTCAGACACCGGAATGTTCGGCATTTATGCCGGAACGGGCGAAAAAGATACGGCTGAATTGATCCCCGTCGTGTGCGATGAAATTGGCAAAATTTGCACCGGCATTACGGAACAAGAATTGTTGCGCGCAAAAACCCAAATGAAAGCTTCGGTTTTGATGAGCTTGGAAAGCACCTCATCACGGGCCGAACAATTGGCCCGTCAGTTGATGGTGTTTGACCGTGAGATCCCGACCGAGGAAACCGTTGAAAGAATCGAGGCCATCGACACCACGGCGATCTTGCGCGTGGCCAAAAGAATCTTTGCCAGCACGCCGACTTTGGCGGCCTTGGGCCCCATCGGAAATGTCGAAAGTTACGAAGCTGTGAAAAAACGGCTTATTTAAGCGTGGCCTGTTTAAGCGTGGCCTGCGACGTCACTCAACAGACTTAAATCAATGCCAAGTTTGCCAAGCGCGTGCTGCCATTTGGCATCAAGATCGTGGTCAAACACCAAATCAGCATCGGCTTGGACCGTTAACCAGCCGTTGTCTAAAATTTCCGCGTCCAATTGACCCGGTCCCCATCCGGCGTAGCCCAAAATCAGCATGCTTTTTTGCGGGCCTGAGCCATCCGCAATATCTTTCAAGATTTCCATGGTTCCGGTCAGGGCCAATTGATTGTCGACAACCAAAGTACCTTCGTGAACGTAATCGGAACTGTGCAAAACAAAGCCACGGCCTTGTTCCACCGGGCCACCCAACTGGACGGAAATATCATTGGCGTGCTCGCTGGGCGAAATATCCAATTGCTTTAACAGTTCGGGCAAGGAAATGTCATCCATGGCCTGATTGATCACCAGGCCCATGGCACCGTCTTTGGTGTGCGAACAAATATAGATCACCGCCTTGGAAAACCGGGGATCAGGCATGCCCGGCATGGCCACCAAAAGGTGACCTGCAAAGTACGGCGTATTTGAGGTCAATATGGTCATAATAGACATAGTATGACATAAGACTCTGTGAAAACCCAATATAACATACGCCACACCCCTGCCACTTTGTGTGCTTAGGTTTGGCTAAAGACACAGTTAGACACGGAAAACCATGCAAAAGCTTATCACCCTATTTGTTTTTTTCATCGTCAGCCTTTTTATGCATACAGGCATAGCACAGGCTCAAACCGCGTCCGATTGGGCGGCAACCGACAATTCTCGATTGCGTTTGATCAGTCAGGTCGAAGCCGTGGGCACCACGCCACAGATCACATTAGGCCTGCATTTTCAGATCAATGATCATTGGAAGATTTATTGGCGATCCCCGGGTGATGCGGGTTTTCCACCCTCTGTTGAGATTGCGGGATCAAACAATGTAGAACGCGCCGAAATCAAATGGCCGTTGCCCGAACGCTTTTCGATTTTGGGCTTTGAAACGCTAGGCTATACCGAAGAAACAGTTTTACCGTTGGTCGTGACGTTAAAAAATCCGGGAAAAGCCACCCATATCAAAGCCGCCGTCAGTTATTTGGCGTGCGCCGAAGTGTGCATTCCCTATGATGCGGTTTTGGACATCACCCTACCTTCTGGTGACGCCAGCCCTTCAACGGAAGCCCACTTGATCAATCGCTATCAGGTGCAAGTCCCCACCGCTGGCCCCGCAATGGGTCTGTCTTTGCAAGACGTGCAATTTAAGGCCGATGGCGAAAAATCCGATGCCGGAACGTTAATGATCACGGCGACCTCTAATGCTCCTTTTGTTGAACCCGACGTTTTTATCGAAGGCTCTGAAATGTTAGCCTTTGGCGCCCCCGAAGTCTCTATCAGCACGGACGGCGCACTGGCGTTGATGGAAATCCGCGTTGAAGGTCTGACCTTCCTTAAAAAACCGTTCACCGATATCCCGTTAACTTTGACCCTGTCCGACAGCTCCAGAAGTGCTGAATTCGTCGGGGCCGAAGCGGCGCCCGCCACCGCGGACATGCTGGCCTTGGCCGAAAAATTGCCCCAAGACTATACCAACGAAGGCCCTTCGATCTTGGTCATGTTGGGCCTGGCTTTGTTGGGCGGCGTTATCTTGAACCTGATGCCCTGCGTTCTGCCGGTTTTGTCCATCAAACTGTTGGGTGTGGTCAGCCATGGCGGCGGGCATACCCGCACCGTGCGCCTGAATTTCTTGGCCAGTTCCGCCGGAATCATTTCCTCTTTTATCGCCTTGGCCGTTGTTTTGATCACCCTAAAATCCGCTGGCATTGCAATTGGTTGGGGCATTCAATTTCAACACCCTTGGTTCTTGGTCGCCATGGCGATGGTGGTGACGTTGTTTGCCTGTAATCTGTGGGGGTTTTTCGAAGTCCATTTGCCCGAGGCCGTGGCCGAAATTGGCGCTCAGGAAACCCACGTCCATGGGCTAGGCGGACATTTTATGACGGGTGTTTTTGCAACATTATTGGCAACCCCCTGTTCGGCTCCGTTTTTGGGGACCGCCGTTGGCTTTGCCTTGGCGCGCGGAACGTCTGAAATCTTGATGATCTTTGCAGCCCTTGGCGTGGGCTTGGCCCTGCCCTATTTGCTGGTCGCGGCTTATCCCAAATTTGCCACAAAAATGCCCAAACCCGGGCGGTGGATGGTTATCCTTCGCCGTGTTCTTGGCTTTGCCTTGGCCGGAACGGGCGCATGGTTGGTGGCGATTTTGGCCGTACAGGTCAGCGACATTGCCGCCATATTCATCGGCACCATCATGGTCACCGTGGCCGCGATGTTGTACATCCACAAACGCCTGCATCGGCGCTATGGAAAATTGGATTGGATTGCTGTGGCGATCTTGGCCGTATTTGCATTTTCGGTGCCCGATACCGTTGGCAATACTCCAGATACCGAAACGGTAAAACTGGACGGAGTATGGCAGACCTTTGATGAACGCGAAATTCAAACATTGGTCAAAAACAACCGTGTGATTTTTGTCGACGTCACCGCAAAATGGTGCATTACTTGCCAAGTTAACAAAGCCTTGGTGCTCAGCCAAGGCGAAGTCTACGTGCGCCTTAACGGCCCAGACGTCATTGCGATGCAGGCCGATTGGACCAAACCCAGCGAGATTATTTCTCGGTATTTAGCCTCGTTCGGGCGCTATGGCATTCCGTTTAATGCGGTGTATGGTCCGGGCGCGCCGAACGGAATAGCCTTGCCCGAATTGCTCAGTCAAGATATCGTGTTGGAAGCCTTAGACAAAGCCGCAAACAAAGCCCAACAACAAATGTAATGAGAGACCTATAATGACCCTGAAAATTGGTGATAAAATCCCCAGCGCTACGCTTTTCGAAATGGGCGAAGAAGGCCCTGAACGCGTTTCGACCGAAGACCTGTTTGGCGGAAAAACCATCATCCTGTTCGGTTTGCCCGGGGCTTTCACGCCAACCTGTTCCGAACAACATCTGCCGGGCTATATCGTGCAGCACGACCAGCTTTTGGACAAAGGCATCGACGAAATTGTGTGCTTTTCCGTGAACGATGCGTTTGTTATGGGGGCATGGGGCAAAGCTCAGGAAATGGACCACAAGGTCCGCATGATCGGCGATGGCAGTGGAATTTTAACCAACAAAATGGGCCTAGAGATGGACCGCATCGAAGGCGGTATGGGCATACGTTGCCAACGCTTTGCCATGGTCGTCAAAGACGGCATCGTGCAATCGTTAGATATCGAAGCCCCCGGAGAATTAGAAGTCTCCAGCGCCGCAGCGCAGTTGATGAAGTTGTAAGTTAAGGCGATGATGTGTCTTCATCGTCCTTAGCCCTTTGAGGTTTATGTTCCGCACTTTCTTGAGACGCTAAGAATTTCATGAACCAGGCGTGCATGACAAAGGCGGCGATCAGGACAACGACAAAGACGCCGGCAAATATTTCGGTCATTGATAAAGTCATCGTCGGCCTCACATCACCTGAGAATCTTTGAGTTGCTGTACGGCGAGCCTTGCGAGTTCGTCGCAACGTTCATTGTCGGGGTCGCCTGAGTGGCCTTTGACCCAGAACCATTTGATGGTGTGCGCTTGCAACAATTTATCCAAGTGCTGCCACAAGTCTTGGTTTTTTACGGGCTTTTTAGCACCTGTTTTCCAGCCATTGCGTTTCCATCCGGCCAGCCATTTTTCGGCACCGTCCATGACATATTTGCTGTCGGTGTGGATGTTCACCAAACCAACACCGCGTTTTAAGCTTTCCAAAGCTTTGATCACCGCCATCATTTCCATGCGGTTATTGGTGGTGTTGTCTTCGGACCCGGACAGTTCTTTTTCAGAGCCCTTCCAACGCATCACCACACCCCATCCGCCGGGACCGGGATTGCCGCTGCAGGCTCCATCAGTGGAAATATCGACGGCATCGTCACTCATATTTTAGGTATCCAATCCATAGGCCGCAGGSCTTTTCACAGCCTGATGRAARCGTAGTTTTTGTAAAAATTTACGGGGRTCATGRGGSGTCACCATGGCSCCTTCGGGGGTGTTKAGCCAATCATACAGGCGGGTCAGCAAAAAMCGWATGGCSGCGCCCCGCGCCAAYARCGGCARRGCYTGAATTTCTTCAKYRCTSARSGTCCGCACYTTGCCATAAGCCCTGAACATCTTTTTGGCCTTGGTGACATTAAAGCTGCCATCAGGCTCGAAACACCACGCGTTCAGACAAATCGCTAAGTCATAGGCCAAAATGTCATTGCAGGCGAAATAGAAATCAATCAGGCCCGACAGGTTTTCCCCGCGAAAAAAGACGTTATCGGGAAAAAGGTCCGCGTGAATGATGCCGGTAGGCAAGTTTTTGGGCCAATGGGATTCCAAATAATCCAGTTCCAAAGTGAGCTCCGCCGTGATGCCACTGACCACGCTATCGCCCCGGCCTTCGCACGAATTCAAAACTTTGCGCCAATCGTTCACGCTGAGCGCATTGGCCCGGCTGAGTTCGAAGCCATCTCCGGCCACATGCATTTTGGCCATGGCCGCGCCCAATTGGGCGGTATGATAGGTGTGAATATTGCGGGGCCACATGCCGGACAAAAACGTCACAACCGCCGCCGGACGACCCGATAAAGTGTGCAATACTTCACCTTTTGGTGAACGCACGGGTTTCGGACACGCCACGCCCGCGGCTTCTAAATGCTCTAACAGGCCCAAAAAGAACGGCAAATCATCTGGGTTCACACGCTTTTCATACAGGGTCAGGATGTAGTTATCTTTTTGAGTAACCAGCAAAAAATTAGAATTTTCCACGCCTTCGGCAATGCCCTTGCACGACAAAACTTCGCCCAAGCCTAAATCTTCGGCGAACGCTGTGAGGTCTTCATCGGTTACTTCGGTATAAACAGCCATTTTGCAATTACTCTAATAAGTCATACTTTATTTTAAGGGTCTGGCAACGATTCGCACGATAGTATGACAGTTAACAAAAAAATATAAGGATCAGAAATGCGTCCTTGGGGACAAATAGTTTTCACGGCTTTTATATTAAGTACTTTCACAGCCCATATCAGTGTGGCTGCGCCTAACGATACGCCGACTTTGATTAGCCCCCATGGGCTATCTTCCTTTGACGTGGCAGCAAGTTCCCCTATGGAACAGATCCCTGCCGCATCCCGAAAAACTTATCCTGCCGCCCTTATTCGCCAAATTCAACAAGGCCTTGCCAACCAGGGCTTTTTTCTGGGCGTCATCGATGGGCGCTATGGGCCAAAAACCGAACAAGCGATCCGCACCTATCAAAAAAGCGCAGATCTGTTCATTGATGGTATTCCCAGTCGATCCTTGGCCTTGGATTTAGAAACCGGCGGCAAGGTCAGCAAACTCTTAAAACGCCTAAAAAAGACCCGCAAAGCATCAACCGAGGCCGCCCGAGACTCTTTAATGTCGCGCCCCGAAACCCGCAAGCTTTTGGAAAATGCCGAAACCTTGGAAAAGACGCCGCACGACAGCAAGGCCTGTATGGCAAACCCCGAACCGAAATGCCTGTTGATCGAAGCCTCGACCAGCGCCTATGAAATTGAAAAACCGGAAATGCGCGACTGGGCCTTGGGCGAAATCTTAGCCTCCCAAGCCCGCGCAGGATTAGCCGATGATGCCATCGGCACCACCCGGCGCATCCACGATCCCCGCCTGATCATCGTGGCCCTTCGCGAAATTGCCAAAGCTCAGGCCAACGCCGGACAAACCGAAGCCGCCATGGCCGCCGTCGATATTATTCCCGATCCGGCTCAACAAATTGAAGCCTATGTTCAGATTGCCGAAATTCAAGCCAACCTCGGACAATTTAAAGATGCGGCCACAACGGCCAGCCACCTGCTTCAATACTTAACGCACCTTAAAACGCCGCTCGCCAAGATTTCGGTGCATGCCCGCATTGCCGCAATTATGTATAAAGCCGGATACGATGATTTAACCAGCCTCCACATTCAACTCGCCAAGGATCTTGCCAAGATTTTAGATTCGGACAAAGACCGCCGTGACGGCAAACGTTACATCGCCGGAGCCTATGCCGAAACAGGCGCACCATCACGGGCCATGGGCATTCTTAGGGGATTAAAGGGCAGTTCCGACGACACCCCGGTGCTGATCGCCGCCGCCACGCGTATGGCTCAGGTCGGCGAAGCCCAAGAAGCCCTGATCACCGCCGAGGCCATCGAAGCCGTACGCTATCGCGCCTTGGTACTGGCCCGCATTGCGTCTTATCAGGCAGGGGCCGGGGATTTGGAAAGTTCCCGTACCATCATGGACAAAGCTTTGGCCGCCGCCAAAATCATTAAATTCCCGTTTGCCAAAGCTTATGCCTATTCCCGCATTGCCCTGTCCCTCAACGAGGTCAGCATCAGCGCCGGAAACGATGAAAAACTATTCAACGAAGCCTTAACAACGGCTGCAAAAATCAAAGACGAGCGCCTGAAAGCCCAAATTTTATGGACCATCGCCGATGCCCGCGCCAGCGCCACGGATACCAAGGGTGAAAAGCGCGCCACCTCTAAAGCAAAATCGGCAACCGCAGATATCAAAAGCCCCTTTTCCAGAGTCTGGATGCTGTGTGATATTTCCGCAGAACGGGCCAAACGAGGCGATATGGATGGCGCTTGGGCTTTGTTTGACGACGCCCTTGAAGAAGCAAAATCCATTTCTAATCCTTGGGGCCGGGCGCGCGCCCTTGGCAAAGTTGCCAACACGATGACATTCCTGACCGACCAAACCCGTAAAATCGCCACAAAAAACTGAGACTAGGCCTCTTGTATCTATGGGGTTGACCACTTAAAGTGCGTTTACCAATTGTCACCTTTTGTGGAAATATAAAATGTACCGTCAGCTGTTGAAAAAATCCATTGCGCTAAGCTTATTAAGCCTTTTGGGGTTAGCCGCGTGCTCATCAACAGAAGTCGCACCACCGCCCTGCCCCAACATTCTGATCCCTCGTGACGCCTCAAAATTGACGCGTTTTGTGCCTGGGCCGGGACGTGACATCATTGACGTTATGCACGAAGAAGAAATTTTAAGCTTTGCATCGGGCTGTGAATACGACACCGACAGAACGGGAGCCGGCGACGTCACGGTTTATATTTTACCCACCATCAAAAGCACCCGTGGCCCAGCCAATCAGGGTAGCGAGGCTCGATTTGAGTATTTTATTGTGATCACCGATTCGCAAAAAAATATCTTGGAAAAAGCACAATTTAAGGTCGCCATTCCCTATGCCCAAAATTTGACGCAAATTATTTGGCAAGCCAATGACCCCACCACTTTGCGGATTCCTTTGAAATCAGGACAAGATGGCAATGATTTTCAGATTTTCATCGGATTGCAGTTGAACCAAGACGAGCTCGATTACCAACGCAAGCATCGATGAAAATGAACCTATTGACGTATATGTCAGGTCCTTTAAAATACGTATAGTTTTTTAGAAGAACAAAATTAAGTTCCTCGATTTAAGCCACCACGGGAGAGACTGACGCCTTGATAAAGGTTGGTCAGCGCCGAAGGAGCAACCGCCCCGGAATCTCTCAGGCAAACGGACCGTTGTGGCGACGAGGCTCTGGAAAGTAGGCGGCTAAGGTTTTAGCCCCTCACCGAAGATGTAACCCAGAAAGTCATGTTTACATGAATATCTGGGGAATCTTTCAGGTTCCAAGACAGGGTGGGGCATCGCCGAGTTCATGTGAATTCGGGTGTTGCTAAACTCACGTTGGAGAACCAAAATGTCAGATACCAGCCCCCAAGATACTTCCGAACCTCTTTTCACCACC
This sequence comes from Rhodospirillaceae bacterium, assembly GCA_002732845.1. GTDB lineage: Bacteria > Pseudomonadota > Alphaproteobacteria > Rhodospirillales > Magnetovibrionaceae > JANLGW01. The sequence continues at coordinate 12,153 of NVSZ01000031.1, read as the reverse complement.
CCTTTGGATGCCATGCATCGCGAACTGGGTGCAAAAATGGTGCCCTTTACGGGCTATAGCCTGCCCGTTCAATACCCGGCTGGCATCATGAAAGAACACCTCCACACCCGTGCCAAAGCTTCTTTGTTTGATGTCTCGCACATGGGACAGGCGTTTTTGATGGGGGATCAAGCCATCGAAGCCTTTGAGACCTTAGTCCCGGGTGATTATCAAATCTTACCCGAAGGCAAAACCCGTTACACCGTGTTGTTGAATAAAGACGGGTGCATCATGGACGATTTAATGGCGACCCGCATTCCCGGTGGATTGTATATCGTCGTCAATGCGGCCTGTAAAACCCAAGATTTCGCCCACATTCTCGCCAACACCGAAGGCCGCGCGGAACTGCAAATCCTCAACGACCGCGCTTTGATGGCGTTGCAAGGCCCCAGCGCCGGAGACATCATGGCGCGCCTGTCGCCAGACACCGCCGATATGACGTTCATGATGTTCCGCGAAGTTGAAATTTCGGGCATTCCTTGTTTTGTCACCCGTTCCGGTTATACCGGGGAAGACGGATTTGAAATTTCGGTTCTGGCCAGCGATGCCATTCAATTGGCACAAATTTTGTTGTCCGAACCCGATGTTGAACCCGCCGGATTGGGCGCGCGCGACAGTTTGCGTTTGGAAGCCGGGCTGTGCCTGTACGGTCATGACATCACCACCGACACCACACCGATTGAAGCCGACATTAAATGGTGCGTGAACAAACGTCGCCGTGAAGAAGGTGGTTTCCCCGGTGCCAACATCATTATGGACCAGCTCAAAAACGGCGTGGACAGCATCCGCGTTGGCATCTTGCCCGAAGGTCGCGCGCCCGCCCGCGAAGGCACCGAAGTTCAAGATTTGGACGGCAATTCAATTGGCACCATCACCAGCGGCGGCTATGGCCCATCCGTTGGTGGCCCGGTCGCCATGGGCTATGTCAAAACCGAATTTTCAGAACCGGACACGTCCATCAACCTTATCGTTCGCGGCAAAGCGTTGGCAGCTAAAATTGTCAAAATGCCGTTCACTCAAAAAACATATAAAACCAAATAGAGGACCAAACGCATGTCAGTTAAATTTACCGAAGACCACGAATGGATCAGCGTCGAGGGCGATATTGCCACCATCGGCATCACCGCGCACGCCTTGGAACAACTGGGCGATCTGGTGTTTGTTGAAGTTCCTGAAGCCGGCCGCTCCTTAGACAAGGGTGACGAAGCTGCTGTTGTTGAATCTGTGAAAGCAGCGTCTGAAATTAACACTCCTGTGTCTGGTGAAGTCACCGAAGGCAATGCTTTGTTGGGTGACGATCCCGAAGCCGCGTCCGGCGACCCTGCAGGTGATGGCTGGTTTTTCAAAATCAAAATGTCTGATCCGTCCCAGCTGGATGGCTTGATGGATGAAGCGGCTTACAAAGCCCACATCGACGGTTAATTTAAGGAATTTTTACGATGCGTTATTTGCCGCTTACCGACGATAATCGAGCACAGATGCTTGAGGCCATTGGGGCCAAATCTGCCGTGGACATGTACTGTGATGTTCCACCAGAAGCTCTTTTAAAAGGCCCTCTTGACCTGCCCTTTCATGCGGGGGAAATGGACGTTGAAAAAACCATTTCGGCGCTTGCGGCAAAAAACCTATCACCGTCTTCGGCGCCCAGCTTTTTAGGCGCAGGAGCCTATCGCCACCATGTTCCGGCGAGTGTGGATTATTTGATCCAACGCGGTGAATTCCTAACCGCCTATACACCGTACCAGCCAGAGGTTTCTCAAGGCACCCTGCAATATCTGTATGAGTTTCAAACGCAAGTGGCGTTATTAACGGGTATGGATGTGGCCAATGCGTCCATGTATGACGGGGCCACGGCGTGCGCCGAAGCGGTGCTGATGGCGTCCCGTGCCACCCGTAAAAGCCGGGCGGTTTTGGCGGGTGGATTGCACCCCCATTACCGGGATGTGACGAAAAACAGCACACGGTTGTTGGACATCGAATTGGTTGGTCCTGATTCTGATCCTTGCCGTGCGGCGTTAGCGTCCAGCGTCATTGATTTAATTGATGACAAAACATCCTGTGTTGTTGTGCAATCGCCGGACCTGTTCGGACGCATCATCGATTTAAAACCCATTGCGGACGCCGCCCATGCCAAGGGCGCGTTGCTGATTGCGGTCACCACCGAAGTGATTTCACTGGGCTTGTTAGAAGCCCCCGGCAACCAAGGTGCAGACATTGTGGTTGGCGAAGGACAGTCTTTGGGTAACTCGCTAAACTTTGGCGGGCCTTATGTTGGCTTGTTTGCCACGCGGTCCAAACTGGTGCGGCAAATGCCGGGCCGGGTGACCGGACAAACTCAGGATGTTGAAGGCCAACGCGGCTGGGTATTAACGCTCAGCACCCGCGAACAACACATTCGTCGGGAAAAAGCGACGTCGAACATCTGCACCAATTCTGGTCTATGTGCCTTGGCCTTTACCATTCATTCTTCACTGTTGGGCGAAGACGGGCTGAACCGTTTGGCGCGCATCAACCATGCCAATGCATGTAAATTGGCGGACCTGTTGGCGGCTGTGGACGGCGTTGAAGTGTTAAACGACAGCTTCTTTAACGAATTCACCGTCAAGCTTTCCAAAAATGCCAATGACGTGGTCGAAGCCTTGGCTGAGCGCGGTATTTTAGGCGGCGTTCCGGTCTCCAGACTTCTTCCTGACCGTGACGATTTGTCCAACATGATGCTAATTTCCGCCACCGAATGCACATCGGATGATGATATGGCTCAACTTATTACAGCGCTCGGGGAGGTTCTCTAATGGCTGATTTATCACAAGGCCGCAGCAACGTTCCCGTCGGCGGCTCACAAGCAGCACAAACCCAAACCATCAGTGGATCAAAGGGCTTGGACTTTGCCGAACCTTTGATTTTTGAAATGGGCAGCGAAGGCCGTTTCGGTGTTGATTTAGCTGACGTTGAAGTTTCCAATGACCGCCTGAATGGTCAGCGTCGCGCGGACAAAATTGGCTTGCCCAATTTGAGTGAACCCCAAGTGGTGCGTCACTACACCCGCTTAAGTCAGAAAAACTATGGCATCGATTCGGGCTTTTATCCGTTGGGATCGTGCACCATGAAGCATAACCCTCGGGTCAATGAAAAATTGGCTCGCCTGCCCGGCCTTGGCGATTTGCACCCCATGCAACCCACGTCTTCGGTTCAAGGGGCTCTGGAACTGATCGACAGTTTGGCCGATTGGCTGAAAACATTGTGCGGCATGCCCGCCATCGCCATGAGCCCCGCCGCCGGAGCGCATGGTGAATTGTGTGGCATGATGGCCATCAAAGCCGCCATCGAAGCGCGCGGCGAAGGCGAAACCCGCAAACGCGTTTTGGTTCCCGAAAGTGCCCACGGCACCAACCCGGCAACCGCAGCGGCCTGTGGATTTAGCGTCGACAGCATTCCCGCCAACGCACTCGGCCGCGTTGATTTGGACGCCTTCAAAGCCAAACTGGGCGACGATGTTGCGGGCATTATGCTGACCAACCCGAACACCTGTGGTTTGTTTGAAAGCGACATCATCGACATCGCCGATGCCATCCACGAAGCCGGCGGTTATTTTTATTGTGATGGCGCAAATTTCAACGCCATCATGGGACGCATCCGTCCGGGCGATTTGGGCATCGATTGCATGCACTTAAATCTGCACAAAACCTTTTCCACCCCGCACGGCGGCGGTGGACCGGGCGCCGGACCCGTCGTGTTGTCCGAAGCCTTGGCCCCGTTTGCGCCGCTTCCTTATGTGGTGCATGGCGATGATGGTTTCGATTTGATTGAACATATGTCCGATTCAGATGCAAAACCGTTTGGTCGTCTCAAGGGTTTCCATGGACAGATGGGTGTGTTTGTACGTTCGCTGTCGTTCATTCTCAGCCACGGCGCGGATGGGCTTTTACAAGCTTCATCCGATGCGGTGCTGGGCGCAAATTACCTGCGCTGTCAATTACAAGACGATATGAGCGTGCCTTTTGATGGCATGTGCATGCATGAAGTTTTGTTTGATGATACCTTCTTAAACGACACGGGTGTCACCACTTTGGATTTTGCCAAAGCCATGATCGACGAAGGTTTTCACCCCATGACCATGTATTTCCCCTTGGTCGTACATGGGGCATTGCTGATGGAACCGACCGAAAGCGAATCCAAAGAAACCCTTGATCTGTATATCAAAACCCTCAAAGGATTGATTAAAAAGGTTAAGTCTGGGGACGTTCAGTTCTTCAAAAATGCTCCGGTGCTCACACCGCGCAGACGTTTGGACGAAACCGCAGCGGCCAGAAAGCCTGTGTTGCGGTGGACCCCGCCCAGTGACGAAGACTAAAACTTAAAGAAAGCCCTCGCCATCATCATCGGGGGGCGGCATGAAATCTTCATCATCGTTGTTGAACAATTCATCCATATAAGAAAACTCCTTGCGCATGCCCCGCCGTGCCAGGAGTTTTCTTTGTACGGGTTCGGGGAAATCCGTAAACATCATAGCCCCGCGTTCAATCAACACGTCGATCAAATCTTCGATCACCCGGATGAGACCTAAATCGGATTCCATCAATTCTTTTTGCGCGCGCTGTTCTGGGCTTTCTTGGCTTAAGAACCTTTGCAGCTCATTATCATTTGGGGAGACCTCTTCGGCTCCCTCAACGGCTTCGCTGAGCACCGCAATAATATGCCCGTCGGCATTTCGCATCACATGGGCCATGTCCGTTCCTTAAGCTAACGCGTTATTTTCTATAGATGTTATACCTTRCGCGAGTAAAGGCTTGATTAAAATAGCGCACCTGACCCAGCCAAGCCATTTTTCCCGACTTTCATATGAAATTCAGGCTGGGCGTGTCCTCCGGGCAATTGTGGTWTACCAAAACGCCGAGACGTAAAGGTTTTGCGCGGCGGATTCACCGCCRACCGGGTTGTATCCAACGCAAACAAGCGATCCGAAAAGCTTAAAGTTGCCCATTTATCAGAAGGCCAAGCAAATCCGGTGAAGTGATATTGGCCGTTATGGCAAGCGGCAATRGTCCAAGARAMCCCCTTCGACGAAAGTTCTTCCCCCGCATTCGGCGATCCAAAAACACCGACACTTTCCAGATCGTCGACCAGCCCMGACAGTTCATCAGGGGACAGAGTTGTGTCTATGCTGGTGCCYCGCCAAGGTTTCAACAGTGTCTGCCATGTCTCAACACTTTCCAGATCTTTGACATTCGCCGTATTGATGATGCGCGTGTGTAAAGTTCCCGAGGAAGGCTCCGCGGTCACGTCATAAATACGCACCTGTTCCGTATACACGGCGGTGTAAATCATGCGGTAGCGATCCGTTTTGCAAGACTCACGAAAGTCACCGCCTTCGACATACGAAAACCACTGAAATTTACGCAAAAACGGGTTGCTGTCTGATCCTTGAGTGGCCGCGCACGCAGTCAGCACCCCCAGCAAACAGGCTAAGCTCAGAACTTTAATCTTTGAGGTCAATAATTTCAAAATCATGGGTAATCTCTGCTGTTTTGCCTAACATGATCGAAGCCGAGCAGTACTTTTCAGCCGACAAATTAATCGCCCGCTCCACATGTTTGGGGCTCAAATCCTTGCCCGTCACTTTAAAGTGAACATGAATGTGGGTGAAAACCTTAGGGATGTCATCGGCGCGTTCGGCTTCAATTTCAGCGACACAATCGGTGACATTTTGACGGGTTTTTTGAAGAATATTCATAACGTCAATCGACGTGCACCCGCCCATGCCCAACAGCATCATTTCCATTGGGCGCAATCCCTTATCTTCCCCACCGAAATCCGGAGAGCTGTCCATAATGACGGTGTGACCACTGCCGGGGGTGCCTTCAAAGGCCATCCCGCCCAACCATTTAACGCTTGCTTTCATAGGTGTCCTTATTACGTATTTTTAATGTGACAATTATAAAGCTGTTCTTCACAAAACGCGATAAATCTGAAAAAAAACTTTAACTACCAGGTACTCTCCCCATATCATTACATAGGATAGGGATATTTACGAGGGATTGGCAAAGAATATGGGTAAACGCCAAACAGACATTGATACCGTTTCGTTTGCGAAAAATTTGGGGACTTTCACACCAAGTTTGGCAACGATGCCTTGTCCTTGTGGAGATCGCACATTTTGCGGTGATTTAGATATCCGGATTTCCGCCGATGGCACTTGGTATTACAATGCAACGCCTATAAACCGTCCAGAAATGGTGCAGTTGTTTGCGTCCATGTTAAAACTTGACGAAGAAGGCCGCCATTGGTTGGTCACACCAACAGAAATTGGCCGCATTGAAGTTGAAGATGCACCGTTCACTGTGGTCGATGTTCATGTATCCGGTGATGCCCAAGACCAAGTTCTGAGCTTTTCCACCAATGTCGAAGATGTGGTTTGTGTCGCTCCAGAGACACCAATCATCATGGATACAAGCCCCGTAACGGGGCAGCTGACGCCATATGCCATGATTGGCGAGGGGCTGAAGGCTAAAATTGGCCGTTCCGTTTATTATGAGCTGGTCGAACTGGGACAAACTGCTGATGTTAAGGGAACGAAAATGTTTGGATTGTGGAGCTCTGGTGCGTTTTTCCCCCTAGGGCCGATTGATTCCGCCGACGCATGAAAAACTTTGACTGGGTAAGGGCCTGTCTTCAACGTGCCCCTTCATCCGTGCGGGAAAGCCATATACGGGGTGATCATGATCTCAACCCAGATCTTTCCCCAGCATATCCGTCTCAACCCTTACGTCCCGCAGCCGTCTTGATCGCCTTGGTGGATCGGGCCGATGGGTTTTATGTCTTGTTCACCCGGCGCACCGATGATTTATATCATCACCCCGGCCAGATTTGCTTTCCCGGCGGTCATATTGAAACCAGTGACCAAGATGCCACCGCCGCTGCCCTTCGGGAAACCGAAGAAGAAATTGGCTTAAAGGCCAAGCATATCACCATTTTAGGAACCTTAGACACTTACATCACCCGTACCGGTTTTTCCATCACGCCGGTGGTGGCGGGGGTCGAACCGCCCTTTGATTTGTCCCCAGACCCCGGCGAAGTTGCTGATATTTTTGAAGTTCCCCTAGCGTTTTTCAGAAATCCTGACAACCACCAGCGGCTACAACGAGAATTCGAAGGCAATATAAGAAATTTTTACGCCATACCTTATGGAGACTATAATATTTGGGGAGCCACGGCGGGCATTTTGGTTAATCTTTATCAAAGCCTCATAGACGGACCGCCCCCAAACTGATATGCCTGTGCTCAAAAATGACCTTCAAAGGGAAAACCATGATCCGTATGCTCATCACGTATATACTTCCACTGGCCTTGCCGACCATCATGTTTTTCATTTGGTCCGCTTGGGTGCGCAAAAGGCTGAAAGCTCAACACGCCACCGACGCAGAAGCTCAAGAAGCCTTTAAAATCAGCACACCCTGGTTTCGTCTGATCATTATGGGCGTGGTTCTCATGGCCGTCGGTTTGATTTTATCCGTCTTGTTCAGCCCTAAAAACCCACCCGATAGTGTCTACAAGGCCCCGTATATTGAAAACGGCCGCATTGTGCCCGGACAGTACGGGCCGAAATAGTCCCCCCGTTTAGAAAGCAAACACCGTGGAGCCCACTGGAAAGATCCCCCCGCAAGCGTGGATGAAGAAGCCAGAAACCCAACAGGTGATGGCAGCTCTATTGAATGCGGGGGCTGAGACCCGCTTTATTGGCGGCTGTGTGCGGGATTCCATCTTAAAACGCGATGTGCAYGATATTGACATYGCCACMACSGCCCCACCCGAACGGGTTATACAAATCMTKGAARMYKMAAAYATCCGGGTGATCCCYACCGGGTTRTCCCATGGCACCGTAACGGCRGTGATTGGSACMGAACACTTTGAAATMACCACCCTACGCGTTGACGCTAAAACCGACGGAAGGCGCGCTGAGGTAGAGTTTATCACCGATTGGACCCGAGATGCCGCGCGCCGCGACTTCACCATCAATGCCATGTCTTGCGATCTGGGTGGCAATATTTACGACCCGTATGATGGTCTTAAAGACTTAAGTGTGGGTTATATTCGTTTTATTGGCATTGCCCGGGAACGAATAGAAGAAGACTTGTTGCGATTACTTCGTTTCTTTAGATTTTTAGCAACTTACGGCAAGTACCCAGTAAGTGCAGATGCTTTATACGCCTGTACCGAGTTAGCGCCGCGTTTGGGAGAATTATCCGCCGAACGCGTGCGTACAGAATTGTTTCGCACCCTGGTCGCGCCCAACCCCGCCACCACAATCAGAAAAATGATTGGCGAACAGGTGTTAAAATACGTGCTTCCCGAAGCCACAAACGTTGGCCGCTTGCGGGTTGTGGCTTGGCTGGTCACATCAGGGGTCAAGTTTGATAACCTGGAAATTGACCCCATCCGTCATTTAGCTGCAGTATTAGACCCCGAAATTACGCCCCAAGAMGTCWCSRCCATGGCGRATCGKTTGAAGMTTTCCAACAAAGATCRMAAACGAATYCTCGCCATAACCGCTAAAAACCCGCAGATTTCCTCAAAAATMGGCTTRCAAAGYCTGCGCARRGCSTGTTTTGTATTTGGKGCGGATACGGTCATCGACGTTGCYCTTTTAAGCTGGGGCWCRGACATCGCGGWGCACGCTCGCCTSCCCCAAGAACAAACGGCSRCGTGGATMAACATCATAAAAACCGCGCAAAACTTACCCAAGATCAGCTTCCCCCTAACGGGACGCGATGTCATGGACCTAGGCATTACGCCCGGCCCTGAAATTGGCGAATACCTGAGGCAAGTACAAAAATGGTGGGTAAAAGAGAATTTTAACCCCACCTACGAAGACTGCCTTAACATATTGAAAAAAATCATAAAATAACCATACCTACCCAAAAGCATGGGCTAATACTCCACGACCTTGTAGTAGCGCAAAGGCCCTCTTTTCCTGTATTGAGAATTAGAGTTGGCACAAACATACATTCAATAAAACTAATAAAGCCAGCACTAACAGGACGTAAAATACTGCATAGCCGTAGTATTGAATGAGTATTAATAAAATCTAATGTGAACAACTGTAGGGGGGGCCTTAGGGGGTCTTTCTATACTTTTCACAGGGAGCCAGACCCCATGTCAGCCGACAGACCTAAACATAAAGCATTTCCGTGGATCCGGGCAATCATTGGCACAGCCGTTTTGGGCGCCGTGATTGTTTTGGGCGCGCAAATGTTTGAACGTCAACTGCACCCCGTGGCAGCAGGNGAAGCTCCTGCGCCCCGCGTACCCGGTGCAGATTTCCCGATGGACACCTTTGAAGGCAAAGACGTCGAACAACCGATCAACTATTCGCACAAGTTGCATGCGGGTGATTTGRGTATCAACTGCCTGTATTGCCACACCTATGCGCGCCGTTCGAAAGTTGCGGGCATTCCCCCCACGGCCAAGTGCATGGGTTGCCATACGGTTGTTGCCGACGACAAACCCGAAATTCAAAAGTTGACCGCCATGTGGGAAAAGGGCGAAAGCCCCGCTTGGAACAAAGTGAACGATGTTCCCGACTTTGTGCATTTCAGCCACGAACGTCACTTGCAGAAATTCCTGCTTAATAATGAAGACATGAATATCGAGGAYGCACCCGATGTCTGYGCCATGTGTCATGGCGATATGAATACGGTGGGCGTCGCGAAAAAGATGAAACCCCTGACAATGGGCTTTTGTGTGACCTGTCATGAAAAGAACCAAGGTCCTGCAGATTGTACCCGGTGCCATAAATAAGCTTGTCTTAAAAAGCATCAGGACTCAGGTGAAGGAAACGTTATGAGCAAAACTAAAATCGACCGCAGAAACTTTCTCAAAGTGCTTGGATTGGGCACGGCGGGCGCGGCATTGGCCGGGTGCGATATGCCCAGCTATGTCACGTCAGAGGAAGGCGCGGAAAAAGWCTACTCTTACTTAGCCCCCGAAGAATACGTTATTCCGGGKATCGGCGTGTGGTAYGCMTCSACCTGTGGGCAATGCCCGCARTCGTGCGGCATACAYGGCCGKGTWCGCGAAGGTCGGGTCTTRAAATTAGAAGGCAACCCMGACARTYYCMTSAGCAAAGGTAAGATGTGYCAAATGGGYCAAGCGGCTATTCAGGGWCATTATCAYCCTGAACGCCTGCARCATCCCACCATYGAYGGCAAAMAAKCCACGTGGRACGAAGCCCTYACSCTTATTAAAGCCAAARCAAACAATGCGTCTTGGGTCACYGGYACGGTCAGTGGACATCAACGTGTKTTGATGGACCTGCATCGTGACGCGTCTGGCACCGGGCGTCATTATGCCATCGAAGCCATCAACGCCCGCCCTTGGGAAGATGCTTCGGCGTCGGTTTTGGGCGATGCCCACCCTAACTTGCACATCGATAAAGCCCGCGCAATTTTGACCGTGGGTGCTGATTTCTTGGGCACCTGGGGCAACCCTGTTAAGGCCATGCGCGATTACGGCAATTTCAGAAATGCCCCGCGCGGTGTTTTGATGGCCGTTGAACCCGCCATGAGCATGACCGGTTCCAACGCGGACACTTGGGTCGTCGCTCGGCCCGGTTCAGAAGCCGCCGTTATGTTGGGCATTGGTCATGTATTGACCACTAAGCATGGCATTTCAGCAGCCGATATGCCCAGTGCGGCCGCCGCCTTTAGAGCCATGACACCTGCTAAAGTTTTTGAGCTTTCGGGTGTTAACGAAGCGCAATTGAATAAAATTTCCGACACGCTTATGGCCAACAGCCCTTCTTTGGTTTTGGCAAACGCCAGCCACGCCGCGGCAAAAACGGCTCAGGTTCTGAACCTGATGCTGGGCAATGTCGGTCAAACTTTGACTCCTAGCCGGACTTTAGAGGCTGCTCAGTTGGCGCCTATTGCTGGTTCCAGCAAAGACTTGGTTGAATTTGCGATGGATGCGGGCGCGGGTAAAATTGGCGCGGCCTTTATCACCGGCACCAACCCGTCTTTCTTGGCACCGAAAGGCTTGGACATGTCGGCGGCGTTGTCGAAAATTGGCTTCACGGTCGCCATTGCGGATTTCCCAGATGAAACGACCAAGGCCTGTAACGTGGTCTTGCCGATGTCCAGCCCACTGGAATCTTGGGGCACACACGCTCCCCTCGATGGCAGTTCTGGCGGCTTGATCAACATTCAACAGCCGCTTATGGAAAACGTCTTTGCCGATACGCGGGGCTTGGGCGACGTTCTTTTATCCGTTGCCAAAGACGCAGGCGTCCAAGGCCTCGGCGCATTTGAAGATTATTATGGATATCTTCGCACCGCTGTCAGCGCCTTGATCGGATCTGATGCAGAAGGCGATTGGAACAAAGCATTGCAAGCAGGTTCCGTCGTTTCGGCATCAATGGCGTCAACCTTCAAAGTTGGCGGCGACGTGGCATTGGGCTTCCATGCTCCGGCCACATCCGGAACCATGACCCTAATCACAGCGGCCCGTCAGGGATTGTTTGATGGACGTCATGCGAATTTGCCTTGGATGCAAGAAGCTCCGGATCAAATAGCCAAAGCGGTTTGGGATTCATGGGCGGAAGTCCATCCCAAAACGGCGGCAAAATTGGGCGTGAAAGATGGTGATTATGTTTCCATCAACACAAACAACGGGGCCATCAGTACCCGTATTTTCACCTACAAAGGTATTCATCAAGATGCGATCAACGTTCCCATGGGTCGTGGCCACACCAATTACGGTGAATATGCCACGAACGGCGTGAACCCCTTAAGCATTATGGATGCCACTCCGGGCGATCGCGCGGCGACGGAACTTCTCAGTTCTTCTGTCGCGGCAACGGTGACGCCGACGGGGGAAAACCGATACTTGGTCCGTTCTATGGATCTTCATTCTCAACACGGACGCAAACTGGTTGCGACCATCACAGCGGATCAATTTGACCGCAACCAGGGGGGTGCTTAAATCATGCCTACACTTCTCGGAAATGTATTCAAAGGCTGGTCGGATTACTCAAAAGCAATTGAGGATGGCGGCCACCACGATTACGAACATATGTATGCCATGTCCATTGATTTGGACAAATGCACGGGCTGTAACGCT
>NVSZ01000030.1 GCA_002732845.1 Rhodospirillaceae bacterium | reverse complement strand
GCCGCCCCAGTTACCAACAAGACCAGCCTCGGCAGCTGCACCAACAGCGCTCAAGCCACCAATGTTACCAACGGGCGAACCGCCGGCTGTACCACCAGCTCCGCCTGTTCCACCAGTAGCGCCTGCTGCTGCACCTGTGCCAGTATTTCCAGCTGCACCAGCGTTTCCAGCGTTTCCAGCGTTTCCAGCGTTTCCGCCATCATCGCCGCCATCGTTGCCATCGTTACCGTCATCACCACCATCATCGTCTTCGCCGCCATCATCGTCTTCGCCACCGTCATCTTCGCCGGAGTCAACGTCATCGCCGCCATCATCATCACCATCGTYGCCGCCATCGTCGCCGCCATCATCGCCACCGTCGTCACCGCCATCATCGCCATCATCGCCGCCGTCGTCGTCGCCACCATCATCGCCGCCGTCATCACCGCCGCCGTCACCGCCGTCGCTATCGCCGCCGTCACCGCCGCCGCCGCCGTCRCCGCCACCGGAAGCATGTGCTTCAGATAATTGAGACATAACCGGTGCTATATATGTTGTTGCCATTGTTAAACCAAGCAAAGCCAATGCCAACCCGCGATTTAATTCTTTCATTTTTCTAACTTCCAAACATGATTAATTTTGAACGTTTTGTGGTGTTCTTGCCAAGACAACGACTGAAATTGTTTTTTAATCCTCAAAATTGAAAAAAATGAATAATTTATTTATTTCCTTTTTTAGGGATGAAAACTGCATTGTTAGCGTTGTCCCTACAGAAGGCGCGGAAAGACCATTATTTGGACCACAAATACGATCCCTTATATATAATGTATAAAACCGTGATTTTGTGAACAACGAGGATTTGACCTTGGACGTACGGACACAACAAGAGCTGATTGCCATATTGCCCCGTTTGCGACGTTTTGCATTAGGGCTTACGCGTAATGCTGCAACCGCTGACGATTTGGTTCAGTCGGCTTGTGAAAAAGCTATTGCACGCATTAACCAATGGGAACCCGGCACACGTTTARACAGTTGGATGTTTCGCATCATTCAGACCACCAACATCGACCAAATTCGCAGCCAAAAAAGACGCGACAGCTATTTGGAAATTGTTGGGAATCAAGAGGAACAGTCTTTTGACGGTGAACGTGCCCTTGAATCCAGCATGACTTTAGATGCGGTTCGCCGGGCGATTTATACATTGCCCGATGACCAACGCGCCGTAGTGATGTTGGTTTCTGTTGAAGGCCTTTCTTATAAAGAAGCCTCGGACGTCCTAGAAATACCAATGGGTACGCTGACCAGTCGTTTGGTCCGCGCCCGCACCGCGCTTGCCCGTATCTTACAAGAACAAGACGGTGACATAAACATGACCAATTCGGATAAAGTTTCTCCCCTGGAAAGAGGTGCCACGACATGATTACCCTTGATGAAAGCACTCTGATTGCCTACGTAGATGGCGAGCTTGACGCCGCCACCGCCCGTATGGTTGAAAATAAGCTTTTCAGCGACACAAACGCGACAAAATATGTTGAGCATCTGCGCGAAATCGCGGCTCTATCGCGGATTGTCTTTAACGACACCCTGCATGAGACCGTACCCCAAGCTTTAAAAGATACCATCCTTAAAGGTGCAACGGTTGAAAACACAGGCTCTGAGGCAAATGTTGTGGCCTTTGCCCCACGACCACAAACAGAATGGAAAAAATCCTTGCCTATGGCGGCCGCCGTGGCCTGCCTGTTCTTAGGCCTTGGCGTTGGCGGGGGCTATCAATATTCCCAAACCAGCACCGGAAATGCCCTAAAACTCGCGGCCTTCACCTTGCAAGAAGATCAGTCACAAATGGATATGGCTTTAAATCAGGCCCTTGAAGTCAACATGAGTGGCGACACAAAAACGTGGGCAAACCCGGACAGTCACCGTTCGGCCACCTTTACTCCGGTACGTACGTACAAAGACAAATCCGGTACGTTTTGTCGTGAATACAAAAAAGATGTCCGTGTCGGCGATCAAGAGTCAGAAACAACCTTTGGGATGGCCTGTCGAGACGAGAACGGAACGTGGAAAACTCGTTACCTGCTCTTAGACCAAGGCTTAACGGAAGCCTTTTAAGCCCAACATGAATCCTTTTCATCTCCATGTAGAACAGCCCTGCATGGAGGTGAACTGCGCCTAAATTCAGGTGCCATTCAGATTCCTTTGATAGATTATCAGCATAATTTTCTGTGATGAACGACACTGTTTAATTTATAAAAATTTGCAAAAATCACATTAACCACGACGCTATTCAGGAAAACTCATGTCTTTCAGCCCACCGATTATAAAGCTAACAGTATTAGGGACCTTCGGTTTGTTAGCCAGCGCCTGCGTGCCAGCAACATTGCCCAGTCTCCCTAATTTTTCGTCAAAGCCTATTGCTGGACCCGCGATGAAAGCGGCTCAGTTGCCTAACTTTAACGTTGGTGACCTGTATTATTATTCCAATGGATCACGCGAACAAATCGTCAGTATCGAAGGTGAAACGCTGAACATGCTCAGTCGTTCCAAACGTAAACTTGCGAACTTTAGAAACTTCACCCTACCGACGCCTTATATCGAAGGCAAAGATAAGGAATATTACAAAGTCAGCGATGTCGCGACCAATGCACTTTGGCCCTTAAAAATCGGCAATACGAGTAAATTTACGACAGAAGGCCGCTCTGTCTCTAAGGCCACGGGGCTGTCTTCTTCTTATAGACAACGTTGGGACTGTGYCGTTGAAGGCACCGAACGGATTCGTATCTTGGCGGGTGAATTTGACACATACCTCATAAAATGCCGCCGTTTAAGCTCAAATGGAAAGTGGTGGCAAAATCGCACCTGGAACTACTCACCTATGCTGGGTACATACGTTTTGCGCCGCGACTTTCATAAAAAGAACGGCCCGCGGGTTCGTGAATTAACAGCCGTGCGCCCCTCTTTGCAGGATGTCCCTAAAAAAGTCCGCAGCAACGTTATCCGCACATGGCAATCGGCTCTGGAAAGCAAAAAATCGGGGGATATCGCCAGCTGGACAGATCGTGTTGTGGGTGTTTCCGTACAAGTTGAGCCGCTCAATACCTTTAAAGGCGAAAACGGCCAGTTTTGTCGGACCTATAAACAATATTTAACCCGCAAAGGCGTGACCCGCATTTATTCAGGCGTGGCCTGTCGTACGGGCAAACTGAAATGGCGCACACCTCGACGCGGCTAATGCTCAGCAACGACCCACCCTAAAAATCAAAAGGCGAGTCCCGTACAGGGCTCGCCTTTTTTTTATACCTTTATTATATATAACTTGGGCTTGTCCCTAGGTAAGACCCCAAACCGCAGACAACATAAAACCGCGCCCATACAGGACGCGGTTTTATAAATCAATTTGATAAAGACATTAGACAGGCGCGCGTTAAGCGCAACTGATATAAGAATCGATATCAGCCCTGACGTGCTTTAAAACGTGGGTTACGCTTGTTGATCACATAAACGCGACCTTTGCGACGGACAATAACACAGTTCTTGTCGCGGTTTTTCGCGGATTTAAGAGAGTTTCTGACCTTCATAACGTCTTCCTCAAACAAAAAAAATGTGGGGCTGAAACAAGCCCTAAGCCGCGGAACATAAGGGGACAGGCTCTATCTGTCAACCCTCTGATACGATGATTTTAAAGATTAATTAATGCTCGAGCGTTCGCGGACCCTGTCTGCGGAAAAACGGACCTGAACGC
This sequence comes from Rhodospirillaceae bacterium, assembly GCA_002732845.1. Classification (GTDB taxonomy): domain Bacteria; phylum Pseudomonadota; class Alphaproteobacteria; order Rhodospirillales; family Magnetovibrionaceae; genus JANLGW01. The sequence continues at coordinate 25,857 of NVSZ01000030.1, read as the reverse complement.
AGGTTCCTTTGCCCGTTTCGCTTTCGATTTCAACACTTGCCCCGTTGAGATGCGCCATACGCTCCACCAGCGGCAAACCAAGCCCTGTGCCTTCGTATTTGCGGTTCAGCCCCGTATCGATCTGTTCAAAGGGCCTGCGCGCGCATTCTACTTCTTCTTTGCTCATGCCGATTCCCGTATCCTTCACGCGCAACACCATGGATTTATCAAGATCAATATAAACATCGATTTCCACCCGGCCGCCTTCCAACGTGAATTTGGCCGCGTTAGACAGCAAGTTCAAAAGAATCTGCTTCACCCGCCGTTTATCGGCATACAACAACGGCAGATTCGTGGGAATATTGTTCACCAGCGTGATTTTATCGGTTTTGACACAGTTGATCGGAGACTTAGAGACCTCATAAAGGTCAAAATGTTCATCGTGCAATTCAAATTTATCGGCTTCAATCCGCGCAAGATCCAAAATATCGTTGATGAGATCAAGCAAATGATGCGATGAGTCCTGAATATCGACCATATATTCCCGATATTTATCATGACCAAGCGGTCCAAACATTTCAGACGAAACAACTTCGGAAAATCCGATGATCGCATTTAAAGGTGTGCGAAGTTCATGGGACATATTGGCCGTAAACTCAGTTTTCACGCGGCTCGCCCGCTCGGCCTCATCCTTGGCATCAATCAGAGCCTGTTCAACCTTTTTGCGTTCCGTAATGTCCCTGACCACGCCGGTGAACATGCGCTGACCATCAATCACCAATTCGCTGATGGACAGATCGATGGGAAATTTATGTCCATCCTTGTGTCGCCCCAGCACTTCACGGCTAAAGCCCACAACTTTCCCGCTGTTGCTCACTGTGTTCGTGAATTTTTTAAGATAACCATCATGAGCAAGAGAATCCGCTTTGGGCATCAGCGTATTTATGCTTTTGCCCAAAATCTCAGATGAACTGTAGCCAAATATTTTTTCGGCGGCAAAATTGAAAACTTGGATTTTGCCCTGATCATCGGATGTGATAATACCATCAACAACCGCCTCTAAAACCTGAGACAAACGGCGTTCGCTTTTATGGCGTGCATTTTCGGCGGCGGCTTCAACAGCCTTTTGAGCGCGTACATGGGGCAGGATCACCCAGTACATTAAGGGTAGAGCGCTGAGGATCGTTAAAAGAACGGCATCAATACCGGCTTCGACAAATCGGGATTCAATGGGCGAAAAGAGGGAAAACCCGTACATAATCAACGCTTCGGTCACAAAAATGACCACGCAAATACGCAATATCAAAAATACGACACCCATACGGATAAGTTTCCTCCCTCCCCAAGTCGTAGGACAATAGCAATTTCGGGTCGCTATAGCAATCCATTGAATATTATTCGAAATGACCGTGATTTTTATGGGAATCGAAGCAAGCAGATGATTTTACACGTTTTATTTGTGGCGTTTCTGGGGCAAACGTCTTCAGGTAGCTTTCATTTAGCGCAACGGCGGGGCGTAATGAAGACCACCATTTTGCCACGTATTGTTTAAGCCACGCGACATTTTGAAGATGGAGTTTATCCCCAAATTGCGTTCAAAGATATCCGCGTAGTTTCCGACTTGTTTGATCACGCGATACGCCCATTCATCATCAAGACCAAAGCCTTTGCCCAGACCTTTATCCACGCCCAGTAAGCGACGCACTTCGGGGGCGGTCGAATTGGCTTTCATGAAATCTACATTTTGTTGGGTGATGCCAAATTCTTCGGCGGCAACGGTCACAAAAGTCACCCACGCGACCAGATCCCGCCACTGAAAATCATCTTGGCGCACGGCCGGAGATAAGGGTTCTTTGCTGATCACTTCGGGGAATACGACAAAATCCGCGGCACTGTTCAAGCGCTGGGCGTGAATTCCGGCCAATGCGGTGCGATCATGAATCGCCATATCACATCGTCCGCCAAAAAAGGCCCGCCACATGCCATCCATGGTATGAATTTGGACAATTTCCCAAGCCACGTTTTTTTGGGCAATAAAGTCTTCGAGGTTTGAAAGGGCCGTCGAGGTTTTGCTGATGGCGCAAACCTTAAGTCCCTGCTTTTGCATCGCCTCGCCTAAGTTTTTTGCACCGAGGTTTGCGTGGGTGATAAAGCCTTGGCCATCGTAAAAATAAATACCTGAAAATTCGACCTTTTGCGTGGTATCGCGACCAAATGTCCATGTAGACCCGGCATGCAAAACATCAATATCACCGCCGACCAAGGCATCGATCCAATAATCAGACGCTTGAATGGCATCCGCATTTTTTAACACCGCAGAGGCCAGGGCCCGGCAAAAATCAATATTAAAACCTGTCCATTCACCATTTTCAGAGCGGATTGAAAACCCTGGCATACGTCCGGTGACGCCGCACTTGACGAACCCCCGCTCTTGGACTTCCTTCAACGTTGAAGACGGTTGCGCAACAACACTATTGGCAAAGCCTGAAAATATCACCAAAGCGCTCAGGCCCAAGATCGACAAAACTGAACGTAAAATACTTTTCATATTCTGTAGGCCTTTTGTACAGTGGAGTTACAGCAAGGATGTTTCATATGATTTTTTTTCTTAATAAAGTGATACTATCCTTTTCAGCAACACTTCAAGCGCTAATCTAAATAGATGAGACGAGACGAGAACACTGAAGAATATGCCCCCACAGCCCGTTCAACGCATCTTGCCGAAATCGCGCTCCACGATTTCGACGAAGATTTTTATTGCGTTGGGTTTTATTGCCGTTACGACGATCTTAGCTGGTGCCGTATCGATTATGGCGTTAAAGGGTTTTCAGGATAATTTCGACAATCTTATTAACACCAATCTGCCAACATTAACCGACACCGCGCATATCAGCCAATTGTCGGGAACCGTTGCCGATCGTGGACCATCGCTGATCATTTCCCCCAACACATGGACTCGCCTGACCATTATTGGGCAGGTCGAAGACGATGCCAATTGGCTGGAAGAAATTCTTAACCGTATTCCAGAAAATGAACTGACCAAAAACCGCAAAACAAAATTGTTGGAACTTAAAACAAAATTGGTGGAAACGTACAATAGACTCAATGTATTAACGGAAGAACGCATTCGTTATGGCAATCGTTTGACCGAAATTCAGCAACAAATGTTCCAAATCCAAAAGGACCTAGTTTCGGCACAGTCCCACACCGACTTAGCGAAAATTAGCCTTTCAAGTTTAGCCCCTTTGCGCAAATGGCATGAATCCATTCACGCTATTATTTTCAAACTGATGAAGGGCTTGAACATCAAACACCCGATCCCTTTGCAGCGTTTAAAAACCGAAGTGGATATCGATATAGACAAAGTGTTTGATGATATTTCTAAACTGCCCATTTCCACGCAACGAAATGCAGTCTCACGGCTGGCTAAATTGAACGGTATATCCCTCGGTCAAGAAGGTTTGTTTAGTATTAAAAACAAAGATTTAGATGCGACAAACCAGGTCCTTGCCACCCTCAACACGACCCGGTCTCTGGCTGAACGTTTTGCAGTCGCCGCTGAATTGGCCACACGAGACGTGCAAAATTCTATCGATGCCACTAATCAAGAAGCCAGCAAATCGATGAATGCCATCCTCAAGGCCTTGATCGCTTTCATTTTAATATCGGCCTTTATTGTTGTGATGACCTATATGTATGTCAGTCGCACAATTATCTTGCGCCTCAGCAACTTGCGGGGGTCTATGCTGTCCCATGCCGAAGGAGCCGTTGAAAAAATTGATACCTCTGGGGATGATGAAATCACCGATATGGCGCGCTCTTTACAATATTTGGTCGATGCCCTGCATTCTCGTGAAATTGGTTTGCTGGAAGCCAAAGAAGAAGCCGAGCATGCGTCGGTTGCCAAAACCCGCTTTTTGGCCGCAGCCAGCCATGATTTAAGGCAACCGTTACAGGCCCTCAACCTGTTTATTTATGCTTTGGAAAATCAAGAAACCGATCCGGCCAAGCGAGAAATCATTGAACTTATTCGCAATTCTCTGGATTCCTTAAAAGAGCTTCTCAACACATTGTTGGATGTATCCAAGCTTGAAGCGGGTGTCATCCAGCCCCTGCCACGCTCTTTTCCTGCGCGGGATGTGATCGAAAGCATTCGCAACGAAATGACCCCCGTGGCCTGGGCCAAAGATATCGAGCTTCGCGTCGTGAGCAACACGACAGAGATTTTCTGTGACCCATCGTTGCTGGGTACCGTTGTTCGTAACTTGTTGGATAATGCCATAAAATACACCGAAAAAGGTCGCGTTTTGGTGGGGTGCCGCAAACACGGGCATCATCTGCGCATCGAAGTCTGGGATACCGGGCCGGGCATTCCTGACGATCAAAAAGAACTGATTTTTCAAGACTTTTACCAAATCGACAACGAAGCCCGCAAACGCACACACGGTTTGGGGTTGGGGTTATCGATTGTCAAACGCATGACCAACCTGCTCGATTGTTCCATGGGGTTTCGTTCGGTATTGGGTAAAGGCTCGGTGTTTTGGGTTGATACGCCTCTTGCTCAGGACGCCGCCACTGATCGACGACTATCCACAAACGCCCGAAACGACATTTCCAAAATCCCAGAAGGCCCCGTAAGAATCGTCATTTTCGAAGACGATGAGCATGTGCTTTTAGGCCTGAAATCCGTCTTGGAAGGGCATGGCTACTCCACAATATGTTTTCAGTCGGTACATCATGAACGCATCAAAGATACTTTTTCAAATGCCGCACACCGCCCCAACCTGATCATCGCGGATTATCGCCTGGAAAGCCAAGTCACCGGACGCGAGGCCATTGCTCTGGTACAAGCGACACTGGGAGAAGCTGTTCCGGCCATTATCATCACCGGAGACACGGCCCCAGCGCGGCTTCGTGAAGCCAAAACCAGTGGCTTTCCAATTCTACACAAACCAATCCGCCCAGAACTGCTGCTGGCCAAGGTTCAAGAATGCCTGTCCGCCGAACCGCCGGAAAAAACACAAGAAACAGAATTTGAAGCCGTCTAAATTTTTAAGAAAACGTTGTGCTTACGCGGGGAATGATGCCCATGCGCATGGCTGAATAAGCGGCTTCCGTACGATTGGATGCATCCAAAGCCCCAATAACCGCCGAAATATGAACGCGGACCGTATTTTCAGAAATGCTCAGACCGCGCGCGATTTCTTTATTGGAACTGCCCTTCGCCATCAACCGCAACACTTCCATTTGCCGCTGCGTCAAATTAGGTGTTTTCGTATCATTTTCGCCTTTTTGCGGTTCGTGATAGCCGGGCGGCAAACACACACCACCCGACAGAACCAACCGCAAAGAATTCACCATGACTTCACCCGAAGCCGATTTGGGAATAAATCCACGGGCCCCCATTTTCATGGCCCGAGACACCATCGATTGATCTTCCATCGCCGAAAGAATGACCACTGGTACAGATGGTTTTTCACCATGAATAGCCGTCATCGCTTCCAATCCGTTGCCTTCTGGTAAGTCTAAATCCATCAAGATTAAATCGATTCCTGAATTGCCAAGCGCTGTTTCAATGGCCTCTTGACCGGTTCCCGCTTCTAAGATTTCGACGGAATTTTCCATCTGCTTCAGTACCAAGACAAGACCGGCGCGCACCAGTTTATGATCATCCGCAAGAAGAATTTTCATCGATTCATGATCCTTTTAAGCAATAATCTAGTCATAAGTGTTTTCTGTGTTTCATAAACACTTAAACAGAAACCTAACCCAGAAGACAAGAGCTTTATACTCACTTATTTTTTTTTTGTATTTTTTTGAGTTTAAGTCTTTCTAAAAGCAACTTTAAGCCCTTGATTAAGTATGGTCTAACTATACTAAATCGTAATAACTTCCACAAATCCAAGGGTTCCAAAGAGCATATATTTCATTTTTTTCAGGTAATTTGTAATTTTCGTTCTTGAAATAATCTATTTTGCTTATATTATGCAAATCTCAATTAATAACGGTTCGCCCCGTTATACATAATTGTTGCGAACGGCGATCTTTAAATAAATACAGATAAAGGYGTTCGTAAAATCTAACTGTTATAGGGAGGAACAAGTGGGAAATAAAACCAAAGCAAGCGTCGCCATTGGCGTCGCGGTTGGTGTTATGATGAGTTTCGGTGCACAAGCTGAAGGTCTTGTAAAATACCAAATTAAGGGAGATACCATTGCCGCGTCATTGACCGGCAAAGCTGGCGATCCCGTCAATGGCCGCAAGGTCGCAATCCACCGCAAAAAAGGGAACTGCTTGGCATGTCATGTCATGCCTGTTCCGGAAGAACAGTTCCACGGTAAAGTGGCACCGGATCTTGGTGGTGTTGCAGGGCGTTATTCAGAAGGTCGTTTACGTCTTCAAGTCGTAAATCCTAAAGTTATTAACGACGATACCATCATGCCCGCATTTTATCGCACTGATGGATTACACAGAGTCACCAAAAAGTTTCAAGGCAAAACCATGCTTTCGGCTCAAGAAGTCGAAGATGTCGTTGCGTATTTGATGACCCTTAAGTAATGGGCTTAAAAGCTCTTATTAATCTTTAATTTATGTGTTCCAGGGAGACCTTTAATGACACAAAAACTAGAAATGCAGAAAATCAGTCGGCGCGAGCTTTTCAAGCTTGTTGGTGCTGGTGTTCTGGCGACCACAGGTATCAGCCTGTTGTCCACGGATGCTTTGGCGAATACGCCGGCAACCGATGAATATATTGGCAAAATTTCCGGCGGAAACTCTGCCAAGGATGCCAAGATCACCGTTGAGCTTCCCCAAATTGCCGAAAACGGCAACACGGTTCCGGTCAAATTCTCTATTGATAGCCCTATGACCGAAGCGGACTATGTCAAAACAGTCCACATTCTCGCCGATAAGAACCCAGCTCCGCTCGTTGCGACCTACAATTTCAGCCCGCTCGCTGGCAAAGCTGCCGTTTCAACCCGTATGCGGTTGGCGCGGACGCAAAATGTAATTGTCGTTGCTGAAATGAGTGACGGTACAGTGAACATCGCTAAGAAAGAAGTCAAAGTCACCATTGGTGGTTGCGGCGGCTGATTTAGTTTAAAGGAGATCGGAAATGGCTAAAGCAAAAGCGCGGGTGAAAGCCCCTAAAAAAGTTAAACAAGGCGAAATCTTCGAAGTGAAGACACTGATTCCACACAAAATGGAATCTGGCCAACGCAAAGACAAAAAAACGGGTGAGAAAATCCCCCGTATGATCATCAAYAAATTCGTTTGTACGTATAACGGCAAAGAAGTGATCAGTTCTTCATGGGAAGGCGCTGTTTCGGCAAACCCATATTTGTCCTTTTTCATTAAAGCAGACAAAAGTGGCACACTAGATTTCACATGGACCGACGATTCCGGTGCAGTCGTTCAGAAATCTGCAAAGCTTAGCGTCTCTTAATATTGGGGAGAATATTATGCGTTTATTTTATCTAAAGACTATGGCTGTCGCCGTTCTTATGAGCGCCACGGCAAGCCACTCAGCCTCAGCTGGAGAAGACCTGTCTTCTTTCAGAGTTGGCGAAAAAAGCAGTGGCTACGTTTATGCGGAACCCGAAACCCGGGCAATGCAAGCTGATGATTTTGAAAATCCTGGCATTCTATGGGTTGATGAAGGCGAAACTCTTTGGAGTGAAGTCGATGGTGAAGCTGGMAAATCTTGCCAATCTTGCCATGCTGATCCCAGCGAAAGCATGAAACAGGCTGGCGTTTCTTATCCWAAGTTCAACAAAACTTTGGGTAAAATGCAAAACCTGGAACAAAAGATCAATCAGTGCCGCGAAGAAAACATGAAAGCGAAACCTTTCAAGTATGAATCTTCGCAATTATTGGGCATGACGGCCTATGTTCGCAATCAATCACATGGCATGAAAGTAAATGTTAAGATTGACGGCGAAGCGGCTCCTTTCTTTGAAAAAGGTAAGGACTTTTATTACCAGCGTCGTGGTCAAATGGACCTAGCCTGTAAACATTGCCATGAAGACAATTCAGGTGTGATGATCCGGGCCAACCGTTTGAGCGAAGGTCAAAGCAACGGCTTCCCAACTTATCGTCTGAAATGGCAAAAAATGGGTTCCTTGCATCGTCGCTTCAGAGGGTGCAACAAAAACGTTCGCGCTAAACCTTACGGTTACGGTTCAGAAGAATACGTTAATTTAGAACTGTACCTGAACTGGCGTGGAAACGGCTTGCAAGTCGAAACTCCAGCGGTTCGCAACTAACCGTACAGGCCATAAAGAATAAAGGGGGAAGCCAATAGACACCTGTCTGCTTCCCCCTTTTTTTTAGGCTCCCCTATTTTATCGCCCATATTTTTGGCCCTTTGCCCTTTAGGAGATATAGCCAAGTGTTAGATCGTCGTCAGTTTTTACAAGTGGCCGCAGCAACTGCGGTCCTCACCGGGGCTTCAGGTGCTTTTTCCAAGGTTGCGGCTAAGCAAACGCTCAGCCAAGATGACCTGTTGGATTTTAAGGCCACCGGACAAGTTACTCTTTTGAACTTCACCGATTGCCACGCGCAATTGAAACCTATTTATTTCCGCGAACCCTCTGTCAATCTTGGCGTTGGTGACGCATACGGCCTCCCCCCTCATGTAACCGGCAAAGATATGCTGGCGATGTTTGACCTCCCGATCTCCTCCCCAGAAGCTTATGCGCTGAGCAGCGAAGACTTTACCGCGCTGGCGAAAACGTATGGCCGCATTGGCGGTTTGGATCGCATGACCACCTTGATCAATGCGATCCGCGCGGAACGCCCGAACAACACCTTGTTGTTGGACGGTGGCGATACGTGGCAAGGGTCTTACACCGCGTTGAAAACCGACGGTGCCGACATGGTCGAAGTCATGAATGCCTTGGGCGTTGATGCGATGACCGCGCACTGGGAATTCACTTACGGTACTGACCGGGTGAATGAACTTAAAGACATGCTGGATTTCCCCTTCTTGGCCGGTAACGTTTTCGACACCGAATGGGAAGAAGAAGTCTTTGAATCGACCTCGTACTTTGAACGGGGCGGCGTTAAGATTGCCGTCATCGGACAAGCGTTCCCGTACACACCTGTGGCAAACCCACGCTATATGATTCCCGAATGGTCCTTTGGTATTCGGGAAAAGTTGGTCCAAAAACGTGTGGATGCAGCCAAAGAATCCGGGGCTAAACTGATCGTCCTACTCAGCCACAATGGCTTTGACGTGGATCGCAAATTGGCCAGCCGGGTTAAGGGCATTGACGTGATCTTGACCGGTCACACCCATGATGCTTTGCCCACCGCAATCAAAGTCAATAAAACCTTGATGGTGGCTTCTGGTTCACACGGTAAATTCTTGGCGCGTCTGGATTTGGACGTCAAACCGGATGGCGGCATTAAAGATTTCGAATTCAAATTGATGCCGATCTTCTCTGACGTTATTACGCCGGATGCCAAAATGGCCGCCTTGATCGACAAAATCCGGGCTCCGCACGAAGATGTGCTTAATACTGTTTTGGGCACCACCGACAGTTTGCTTTATCGGCGCGGTAACTTTAACGGAACGTTTGATGATTTGATTTGTTCGGCGTTGATCCAAGAACGTGATTCTGAAATTTCATTGTCGCCGGGTTTCCGTTGGGGCAGCAGCCTTATTCCGGGGCAAGAAATCACCAAAGAACACGTCTTTAACCAAACCGCGATCACCTATCCAAATGCCTATCGTTCCAACATGACGGGCAAATTGATTAAGGACATCTTGGAAGACGTTGCCGACAATCTGTTCAACCCTGATCCGTATTATCAACAAGGCGGTGACATGGTGCGTGTTGGCGGTATGGCGTACAGCATCGACATTCACAAACCCATCGGTCAACGCATCACCGACATGACCGTTTTGCGGACCGGCAAACGCGTTGATCCGTCTGCTGAATATGTGGTCAGTGGCTGGGCTTCTGTAAACGAAGGTACCGAAGGTCCTCCGGTTTACGACCTTGTGTCGAAATACATCCAAGACAAAAAAGTTGTAACTGTACCTGAAAATAACAACATTAAAATTAAGGCAGGTTAAGCACATGGGTGGATTAGACGTTTCATACGCCGGGGCTTTGGGGGCTGGAATTCTCAGCTTCTTGTCGCCGTGCGTGTTGCCTTTGGTTCCCCCCTATTTGTGTTTTCTGGGCGGCGTTTCGCTGGACCAGTTAACGGATGATGACAAACCCGCTGAGCCTCAAGTGGCGCGACGGGTCTTCATTGCCGCAATCGCCTTTGTTTTGGGCTTTTCGACAGTGTTCATCGCCTTGGGGGCCACCGCATCCTTTATCGGACAGATCGTTTTAGAATACCTAGACGTCATGTCCAAAGCCGCTGGCGTGGTGATCATTTTGTTAGGCCTGCACTTTACCGGGATTTTCAAAATCAGCATGCTTTATAAAGAAGCCCGCTTTCATACCCAAAACAAACCTGCGGGATTGGTGGGCTCTTATATCATCGGGCTGGCCTTTGCGTTTGGTTGGACCCCGTGCGTAGGCCCGGTTTTGGCTGCGGTTTTGTTCATTGCGGGCAGTGACGGCAGTGTCGGGTACGGCACCAGCTTGTTAGCGGTGTATTCATTGGGTCTTGGTATTCCGTTTTTATTGGCCGCTTTGGCAATGAAACCGTTCATGGCGTTCATGTCACGGTTTCGCCAACACATGAAAAACGTTGAACGCTTTATCGGCGTTCTCTTAATACTGACCGGTATTCTATTCTTAACCGGCAGCATTTCAGACTTAGGATTTTGGCTACAAGAAACTTTCCCCATCTTCAGTCAGGTTGGGTAAAGGGACTTAAATCGACAAGCAAGGTCAACATCCTCATTGTTTAAGGAGAAACACTATGTTTACTCGCAGACAACTGGGCAAAATGATCATCGGTGGGGCGGCTACAATGGCCGCCGCCCCATCCTTGCTATCGGTCGCGAACGCCGCCGAAGAAGAAGGCGCAATCTTAAGAGAGGACGGCCAGTACACCCAATCTTGGTTCCTCGACAGTTTTTTGGATCTGAGCGAAGATTTCGAAGAAGCCCGCGCAAACGGCAAACGCCTCGCCATTATTTGGGAACAAAAAGGCTGTCCTTATTGCCGGGAAACCCACTTGGTTAATTTCGCCCAGCCCAAAATCAGAAATTACATCCGCGATCATTTTGAGGTGGTGCAAATGGACATCTGGGGTGCCCGTGAAACCACCGATTTCCAGGGCAATACCATGGAAGAACGCGAACTGGCTCGCAAAGCCGGCGTGATCTTCACCCCCACCATTCAATTTTTCCCGGACACGTTGGACGCCGTTCAAGGCAAAAGCATGCGCGACGCCGAGGTCATGCGGATGCCCGGCTATTTTAAGCCTTTTCATTTTTTGACGATGTTTGAATACGTCTATGAACAGCAATACGACAAAGTTGGTTTTCAACGTTACATCCAAAATAAGGGAGATAAAATGAGAGAAGAAGGAAAAAACGTCACGATTTGGTAATACCCACATTCTAAGCATTGCTTTTCCAAAATGCGTAATGTACAGTCAGCAACTGTAAATATAGAACACGGAAATTTAGGGAGGACTACGTGAAAAATTACGCATCATTTAAAATCGCTATCGTCGCAGGCTTAAGCCTTGCAACAATCGGCATGGCCAGTTCGGCCAGTGCCCAAATGGCATCTGGCCAAGTTTTAGCAAACACTTGCTTTTCTTGCCACGGCCCCGCCGGACACAGTGCTGGCGACATGCCGACTCTGGCTGGTAAAGATGGGGAAGCCATCAAATTCTTACTTGAAGGCTATCGCTCAGGAAACCTAAAAGGCACAGTGATGAACCGCATTGCTAAGGGTTACTCCTCGGAAGAAATCAAAGCTTTAGCTGGCTATTTTTCAAGCCAAGCGAAATAGGGGAACATCATGAGCAAGAAAAACATTTCACGTCGTACGTTTAACCAACTTTTGGGCGCARCGGGTGCGGCAACGGCCATTGGCCTCGCCGCTCCATCCGTTATGGCCGCGGGTMATGGCCGGGTTGTTGTTATCGGTGGTGGTTTTGGTGGTGCTACGGCAGCCAAATACCTAAAACAATTTGATCCATCCTTGGATGTGACCATGGTTGAACCCAACAAAACTTTTGTCACTTGCCCGTTTTCAAACACCGTGATCGGTGGATTACATGACATCAGCTTCATTACCCAAAGTTTTGATGGCCTGCGCGCCCAAGGCGTCAATGTGGTTCATGACTTGGTGACAATGATTGATGCGGCTAAAAAAGAAATCAAACTCAAAAGCGGCAAGACTCTTTATTATGATCGTTGCATCGTCTCCCCAGGTATTGACTTCAAATATGATGCCATCGAAGGCAACAGTGCGGCTTTGACCCAAACCATTCCTCATGCTTGGAAAGCTGGTGCGCAAACAACACTTTTGCGCAAACAGTTGGAAGCCATGCCGRATGGCGGMACRTTCTTGATYTCRCCTCCRCCRAATCCTTTCCGTTGCCCTCCTGGRCCCGGYGAACGGATCAGYTTGGTGGCGAAYTATTTCAAGCAGCACAAACCAAAATCTAAAATTGTCGTGCTTGATCCTAAGCAAAAATTCTCCAAACAAGGCCTCTTTAAAGAGGGTTGGGCTAAACTGTATCCTGGCATGATCGATTATCGTCATCAAAGTGATGATGGTGTTGTTTTGCGCGTAGATGGGGATAAAAAGACGCTCTATACAGACTTCGGTGAAGTCACTGGTGACGTTGTAAACCTGATTCCCGCTCAAAAAGCCGGAAAAATTGCCGAAATCGCGGGTTTGACCAATGAGCAGGGCTGGTGCCCAATCAATCAGCAGACGTTTGAATCCACCATTCACAAAAATATCCACGTGATTGGCGATGCRAGTRTTTCYWCACCCATGCCTAAATCMGGCTTTGCGGCCAGTACACAGGCTAAAATCTGTGCGGGYGCGGTGGYKGCMATGCTKMAAGGTSAAGCTCCGGGCACRCCKAARTTTGCAAACACCTGCTAYAGCTTGGTTTCTGCWGATTATGGTATTTCCGTTGCCATGGTTTATGGMTTTGCGGATGGWCACATCACMAAAATCAAAGGWTCTGGYGGSTTAAGCCCAACCGGAGCCAGCGATKMSTTCCGCAAACAAGAAGCGAAATATGCCGAAGGCTGGTATAAAAGCATCACCAAAGACATTTGGGGCTAAAATTAGCTTGTAATTGACCGCCCGGGGGCCAAAATGTCCTCGGGCGGTTTTTTTATGGGACCCCAACACTTTTTTATTGCTTACCCAACACTAGGAAAGTCAGCACATGAAAGCTTATCTCACGCGTTTATTACCCTTAACGGTCGTCCTGTTTTATGGGCTTTCCGTTCACGCCACTGAGCTTGTCATGTTCGATTCCCCCACGTGCGATTGGTGCGAGGTGTGGGATGAAGAAATTGCGCCGGTTTACGGTAAAACCGAGGAAGGCCGCGCGGCCCCGCTCCGTCGTCACTCTATCCACGATGAACGCCCCGATGATTTAAAGCATCTGAAGGGAATCGTTTACACTCCAACCTTTGTCTTGATGGATCAAGGCAAAGAAATTGGGCGCATCGCCGGATATCCGGGCGAAGACTTCTTCTGGTTCATGTTAGACGAGTTGTTGACCAAGGTTCCGGCCAAAAACGAGCAAACAAAAGCCAGTAAAGAATAAGTGATCAGATTTTTTCGACCCAGTTTTCTAATGCAGCGGCCAGCTGGAGTGCCGTATCTGGGGCCAACTCTAAATCGGTGATTCGCCGACCTTCGCGAATCCGCAAACGTAGGTGCTTAACCCCGGCTTCATAGGTAAGCTCCTGAATTTCAATACGTTTGCCCCAAGGCGCTGAAATCTCGCCTTTATCTTCAACATTTTCATAGACGCTCATAGATTCGATCCTTTTGCCTTTTTCATCCACAGATATAGGTGCGAAATTGTTAAAGGGAAGACTAATCCCTTTAGATTACCGGATATATCATACCAACGCCTATTTAAAAAGCCTTGAAAACTAACGGTTTAAACACAAAATTAGCCTTTATAAGAATTTTCTTATAGAAATACATCCGAATATGATGTAATCATAATATACAAGTCCAGAATACGCAGTTTTATAACACTACGTTGCATGGGTAAGCGCTAAGCAAAAGGCTGTTAAGGCCTGCTGTTGGCAACTGGGGAGATTAAAATCCATGACTAAAAAAACACCAACTACGCCCTTGTTGGATCAACTCGAAGACGGACCGTGGCCAAGTTTTGTCACAGGTCTAAAACGTCTTGCAGATGCTGACGACAAGCCTTYCGCGCCCATGATGAAAGATCTATTGGGTCAACTTGAACATTCCTACGAAACACGTAAAGGATATTGGAAAGGCGGCACCGTTGGTGTTCGCGGTTATGGCGGCGGTGTTATCCCTCGTTTCTCCGAAGTTTCCAAAGAATTCCCTGAATCGTCTGAATTTCACACCTTGCGCGTGATGCCACCTGCGGGCATGCATTACAATACAGACGTATTACGCCAATTTGCTGATGTTTGGGAAAAATACGGCTCTGGCTTGATTGCATTGCACGGCCAAAGTGGCGATATCATGCTTCAAGGCTGTTCTACCGAGAACGTTCAACCCGCATTTGATGCTATCAATGAAATGGGCTTTGATCTTGGTGGCGCTGGYGCTGCCGTTCGGACYTCCATGAGCTGCGTTGGCGCGGCCCGTTGCGAACAGTCTTGCTATGACGAAGGCAAAGCGTTGCGCATGGTGATCAACAACTTGCTTGATGACATGCACCGTCCATCCCTGCCTTACAAAATTAAATTTAAGTTTTCTGGTTGCGCAAACGATTGCGTAAACGCCACACACCGTGCCGATTTCGCTGTATTGGGAACCTGGAAAGACGACATTAAGGTCAACCAAGAAGAAGTGAAGAAATTCGTTGATAATCTTGGCCGCAAAGAAACCATCAACCAAGTGATCGCCATGTGCCCAACACGTGCGCTGTCTTTGGAAGATGACAATACTTTGGAAATTGACAACAAAAGCTGTGTGCGTTGCATGCATTGCATTAACGTCATGACCAAAGCCTTGTCTCCTGGCGACGAAAAAGGCATCACCATCCTCATCGGTGGTAAACGCTCTTTGAAAATTGGTGACTTGATGGGCACCGTAATCGTACCGTTCATGCGTATGGACACAGAAGAAGATTACGAAGCTTTGGTCGAACTTACCGAACGCTGTGTTGAATTCTTTGCCGATAATGCTCTTGAACATGAGCGTACCGGTGAAATGATCGAACGCATTGGTCTGGTTAACTATCTCGAAGGCATCGAAGTCGACATCGATCCAAATATGGTCAGCCATCCACGTACCAGCTCTTATGTACGTATGGACGGTTGGGATGCCGAAGTTGAAAAATGGAACGCGCGCAAAGCCGCAAAAGCCGCTGCCGAATAACGCTGCCTAGTTGGAGAAAGAAACAATGAGCACAGCTGAGAAACTCCGTATGCCGATCGAAAGTGGCGTACCTGATAACAAACAATATATGCACCCTACGTTGCTGGAAAATTATGGCAATTGGGCATGGCATGAACGTCCTCGTCCCGGTGTTTTGCACCACGTATCACACAGCGGCGGTGAAGTTTGGACCGTTAAAGCCGGTACACAACGTCAGTTAGACGTGTTTACCCTTCGTGAACTTTGCGATATCGCTGATGAATTTGCGGATGGACACGTTCGTTTCACCGCACGTTCAAACATCGAATACATGGTTGCCGACGAAAGCAAAGTCGATGCCTTGATCGAAAAATTGAATGCTTGTGGCTACCCCGTTGGCGGTACCGGCAACTCTATTTCCATGATCTCTCACACCCAAGGTTGGCTGCACTGCGATATTCCAGGCACCGATGCTTCTGGTGTTGTTAAATCTTTGATGGATGAACTGCACGAAGAGTTTGTGCGTGAAGAAATGCCTAACCGCGTTAAAATTACCACCTCTTGCTGCCAAATTAACTGTGGTGGCCAAGGTGATATCGCGATTAACATTCAACACACCAAACCACCGATCATTGACCACAGCCAAGTGGCTAACGTCTGTGAACGTCCTGCGGTTATCGCCCGTTGTCCGGTTGCGGCTATTCGCCCAGCCTTGATCGACGGCAAACCTTCCTTGGAAGTTGATGAACGCAAATGTATTTGTTGCGGTGCTTGYTATCCTCCGTGCCCACCGATGCAAATCAATGATGCCGAACATTCAAAGATTGCCATCTGGGTTGGTGGTAAGCACTCCAGCACCCGTTCCAAACCAACTTTCCATAAATTGGTTATTGCTGGTCTTCCGAACAATGCTCCGCGTTGGCCCGAAGTCGCAACCGTGGTTAAACGTATCCTTCACGAGTACAAAAACGACGCTCGCCCTTGGGAACGTATGAATGAATGGATCGACCGTATCGGTTGGCCTCGTTTCTTCGAGCTTACGGATTTGCCGTTCACGAAATATCACATTGAAGACTGGCGCGGTGGTCGTAGCTCGCTTAACGCTTCAACTCACATCCACTTCTAGTTCTCTCGGGGGGCAATAAATATGAAGTTTGGCATTTTGGTCAACGAAGGACCGTTTACACACCAAGCCTCTGATACCGCTTATCATTTTTGCAAAGCGGCAATCGAAAAAGGTCATGAGGTTTCTCGTGTATTCTTCTACTTCGATGGCGTAAATAACGCTAACAAGCTGTCCGAGCCACAATCTGACGATAGAAATATCGTCAAATTGTGGAGCGAACTGGCCACAGAAAAAGGCGTGGACTTAGTTGTCTGTGTCGCTGCGGGCATGCGTCGCGGGATTAAAGAAGAAAACATAGCCGAAGGCTTTCACATTTCCGGACTGGGCCAACTGGTCGAAGCCGGAATGGGTTGTGACCGCCTCGTGATGTTCGGAGATTAAGTGATGGCTGATACAGAACTCGAAATCGAAGGCGTCATGAAGACGTTCACCTTCATGAACCGCAAAGCTCCTTACGGCACAATCTACGCCTTGGAAGTTTTGGAAACGGTCCTGATTACGGCTGCTTTCGAACAACACGCAAATATCGTTTTTGTTGACGATGGTGTTTACCAGATCAAAAAAGGTCACGACACCGGGGCCATCAACATGAAAAACTTCTCCCCCACTTTCGGCATTGTCGAAATGGAAAAAGAAGATGCTGATGAAGACGAAGATATGGATATGGTTTGGCGCATCATCGTTGAAAAAGAATCAATGGAAGCCCGTGGGCTCACCAAAGACGACTTTAAACTTGATGTTGAAATCTTGACCTCCGCAGAACTCGCCGATGTCTTGGATGCTTCCGACTGTATTATCAGCGGCTAACGAAGGAGACTGAAATATGTTACATACTGTGAATAAGTCGCCCTTCGATCGCAACTCTTTAGACAGTTGCTTGCGTTTGGCTAAAAAAGGTAGCGCTATTCTTCTTATCGAAGACGGTGTTATCGCGGCCATGAGCGGCACCGCTGAATCTTCGAAACTCGAAGGCGCATTGGCCGATCATAGCGTATTTGTTTTAGGGCCAGATCTTCAAGCCCGAGGCCTTGATGCTTCGAAGCTTATTGAGGGCATCAGCGTTGTTGATTATGGTGGATTTGTTGATCTCACCGTTGAACACGGCACTGTTCAATCTTGGCTTTAATATAAACATTGAAAACAAACTAACTAACACACAAGGAGTTACTACAATGGCATACGAAGTAAATGGCTCAGCCATTGAGCACGACGAAGAAGGTTACATCACTGACATCAGTGCTTGGAACGAAGACTTGGCTGCAATCATTGCCAAAGACGAAGAAGTCGAAATGACCGATGAACATTGGGCAATCGTCAACTTCCTTCGCGAATACTATGACGAGTATCAAATTGCTCCTGCGGTTCGCGTTTTGGTGAAAGCTGCGAAAAAGAAATTTGGCCCTGAAAAAGGCAACAACAAATATCTTTACGAGCTGTTCCCTTACGGTCCTGCGAAGCAAGCCTGTAAAATTGCTGGTCTTCCAAAACCAACAGGTTGCGTCTAAGCAACATATTCATTTCGGCGGGCAATGCGAATTTGTCCGAGATCTAGACCGCCTCTTCAGTGATGGTGTTTTACTTGACGCTCAAGTTGCGTCTTGCCCGCCGCAATAATTTTTTCTTTATAACATCGTTTTTGTTGTCAATTCTTTGGCACATCAAATACCTGACACACTGGGACCACACAGGGATCATCATGACGACCGCCACAGTTATATATGCATTGGGTTTTTATTTTGCCACCGCTATCTTAATCTTTGGATTAGGCTTTAAGCTTTGGCAATATGCCACGACGCCTGCGCCTATGAAAATTCCTGTGACCCCTGCCCCGTTAACCAAAATGGGTGTGGCTTGGCGCCTGACCAAAGAAGTTACCGTTTTTGCCAGCTTGTTTAAATCAAATCTGTGGATTTGGGGTTTGAGCATACTGTTTCACGGGGCTTTGGTTTTGGTTCTGTTGCGCCACTTTCGTTATTTTATCGAACCCGTATGGACATGGGTTGTTTTGATCCAACCGTTCGGCCTGTACGCGGGCTTTGGTATGGTTGCCGGGCTTTTAGGATTGTGGGCCAGACGTTTTTTGGTTGAACGCATCCGTTATATTTCCAAACCTTCCGATCACTTGATGTTGATGTTGTTGATTGGCATTGGTGCCAGCGGCTTGATGATGAAATTCGTCGCCCGCACCGATATTATCCAACTAAAATCCTTTTTCCTTGGCCTGATGTATTTCGATTGGCAGACCTTGCCGACCGATACTGCTCTGTTGGTTCATTTGGGCCTAGTTATGTCGTTGATGATTGTCTTTCCGTTTAGCAAGCTGTTGCATGCTCCCGGTGTGTTCTTCATGCCCAGCCGCAACCAAGTCGACGATGCCCGCGAACGCCGCCATTTGGTACCTTGGGTATCGGATATGATTTCCCAATCCGAAAGCGGCTCATCCGCTGATAAGTCTTAGAGGCCCGTTATGGCGAAAGAAAAATTAAAAGCCCCTAAATTACGCGACTTCCTTGAAGTACCCGCGATCGAAATAGATGCCATGGCGCATTCAAGCCCGTACATCGCTAAACCAGAACACCAAGAAGCCTTGGGCTTTCCCGGTGAATTGGAAGATGGCTGGGAACAACGGGCCGTAGACAAACTTGGCGACTTGCTGGGTAAAAACCGGGCACTGCGCACCTATTTGGACGCTTGCGTCAACTGTGGTGCCTGCACCGACAAATGCCATTATTTCATTGGTACAGGTGATCCGAAAAACATGCCGGTTGCGCGTCAAGATTTGATGCGTTCCGTATACCGCCGTTATTTTACCATCGCTGGTAAACTTGTCCCGTCTTTGGTTGGCGCCAAAAAAATGGACAAAGAAATGCTGGACGATTGGTACAAGTATTTCCATCAGTGTTCTGAATGTCGTCGCTGTTCTGTGTTCTGCCCTTATGGCATCGATACCGCAGAAATTACCATGGCGGCTCGTGACATCATGGATCACATCGGCATGGGTCAAAAATATTCCAACGAAATTTTGGCCAAAGTCCACAAAGTTGGCAACAACTTGGGCCTCCCTGCTAATGCTTTGGAAAACACCCTCGAAGGCTTGGAAGAAGACGTCGAAGAAGAAACCGGACACGTTGTTCGTTTCCCCTTGAACCAAAAGGGTGCCGATGTTTTGTTGGTAACGCCGTCTGCTGACTTCTTTGCTGAACCGCACGTTGATGGATTGATTGGCTATGCCAAAGTCTTCCACCAAGCTGGCATCAGCTGGACCTTGAGCACCGAAGCATCCGAAGCCGCAAACTTTGCTCTGTTCATTGGTTCCACCGAACAAATGTACAAGGTTGCCATGCGCATCCGCAAAGCCGCYATGGATTTGGGCGTTAAGCGCATYATCTTTGGCGAATGCGGCCATGCTTGGCGCGTTGCTTATTCATTCYTMAATACSYTGGTTGGACCTTGGGATTTCTTGGACCCCAAATATCCAARACCTCAGCAYATTTTGGAATGCACCAATGACCTCATCAATTGYGGYGCSATYAAACTSGACGCCGAAGCRAATGATGACAAGGTTTTGACSTTCCACGATTCTTGTAACGTRGCSCGSGCGTCYCGYATGGGCGACATGGAAGGTGGACAATTTCAYATTCCCCGYGCCGTGATCAAAGCCAGTGTTAAYAAATTYGTCGAAATGAACCCMGAYACCACCCACGAAAAAACATTCTGTTGTGGTGGTGGYGGTGGATTGTTGACCGACGATCTGMTGGAACTCAGAATCAAAGGCGCTTTGCCGCGCATGGAAGCTTTACGGGACGTGGTGGATAACCAAGGCGTTACCCATATGGCTGCCATCTGTGCGATTTGCAAAAGCCAATTCACSAAAGTCCTTCCGTATTACGATATGGATATGGATATGATTATCAGCGTGCACCAACTTGTTGGSGATGCACTCCTCCTTGGYTCAAAGGAATAAGACCTATGACTGCTAMTACWGAYCTAACTTACCGCCGYTACGAAAACAAAGASATGACGTTTGACGATTGGACAGAGCAAATCTTCCAAGCCAGTTGGWCTCATAAATGTCCRACCTATGTGCACCGTACACCACCGTGCCAAGGCAGTTGTCCTTCGGGTCATGACATTCGCGGTTGGTTAGCCATTGCGCGCGGTCAAGATAAGTCTCCTGATGGTAAGCCTTGGCAAGAATATGCGTTTAACCGCATGACTGAATCCAACCCGTTCCCCGCAACGATGGGCCGCGTTTGTCCGGCACCGTGCGAAGACGGTTGCAACCGCAACATGGTCGAAGACTTTGTCGGCATTAACGCTGTTGAACAATATGTTGGTGACTGGGCGATTGAACATAACTTAAAATTGGCAGAACCTGCGGCCGACACGGGCAAAAAAGTTGCCGTTGTTGGTGGTGGACCGGCTGGTTTGGCTGCGGCTTATAACCTGCGTCAAAAAGGCCACGCGGTCACACTTTTCGAAGCCAATGATTCCTTAGGCGGCATGATGCGCTACGGTATCCCGGGCTATCGTACCCCGCGTGAAATGTTGGACGCTGAAATCGGCCGTATCATTGAGCAAGGCGTTGAGGTCAAACTCAACACCAAAATTGGTAAAGACATTTCTTTTGACGATCTCAAGGCTGGCTATGATGCCATCTTCTGGGCCATGGGCGCACAATCTGGTCGTCCGTTGCCTATTCCAGGTGCCGACGCTCCAAACTGCATCAGCGGTGTTGCGTTCTTGAAAGCCTTTAACGAAGGCCGCTTGCAACATGTTCAAGGTCCTATTGTCGTTGTTGGTGGTGGTGATACATCTATCGACGTTGCCTCGGTTGCCCGTCGTTTGGGTAACATCAGCGAACATAATAAAAAAGACCGTGTTGAAAACGTTGTCATGGGCTTTGTGGCTCACGATGTTGCGACTTCAATGGCRCGCCAACACGTTGATGTTGTTTTGACGTCATTGTTCCCGGTCCAAGACATGATGGCCGCCGAACGCGAAGTTAATGATGCGGTCGCCGAAGGTGTCGWCATCCAAGGCGGCGTTATGCCTTTGGAAGTTATCCTAGGCGATGACGGCAATGCTAAAGCCATCAAAATGTGCAWATGCGAAATGGAAGGCACGCGCCCTGTTGCTATCGAAGGCACAGAATACTTCATCGATTGTGATTTGGTTGTTTCCGCCATTGGTCAGTCTGGTGAATTAGAAGGCTTGTCAGAAATCGAAAACGAACATGGTTTTGTCAATGTTGACGGCTTGTTCCAAGTTAAAGAACAAGAAGGTCAGTTTGCTGGCGGCGACGTTTTACGCCCGCATCTGTTGACCACGGCGATTGGCCACGCATCTGTTGCGGCCGAAGGCATTGACCAATATTTGTCTGGTAAAGACTTGTCCAACGCCAAGCGTCCTAAAGTCGACAAACACCACTTCAATCTGTTGGGTGAATTGTTGCAACGTGACCTTTCTCCGGTCAGTTCTGACAAAACCCCAACACGCGGCACAGACGACGAAAACTTCGCTGTTCATAACTATGAAGATCGTAGTGCCATTGAAATCGTTAAACACGATCAGTTGTTCTTGGGTCATTTCCAACATGAAGAACGCAACAAGCGTAAAGAAATTCATATTGATGCCGATGATGTTCTGAGCAACTTTAAAGAACGCATTGTCAACTTGACCGAAGATGAAATCGTCAACGAAGCCGGACGTTGCATGAGCTGTGGCATGTGCTTTGAATGCGACAACTGTGTGATCTACTGTCCACAAGACGCCGTGCATCGTGTCAAAAAAGACCAACGTGCTTTGGGTCGTTATGTTGATACCGATTACAACAAATGCATCGGCTGTCATGTCTGCATGGACGTTTGCCCAACGGGTTACATCCAAATGGGTCTGGGAGAATAACCTAAATGTTGCACCGTTTCGCTTTTATTGGACTTATGGTCGCTGTGTTATTTGGCACACTTTCTAGCTCATATGCGCAAGAAAGCAGTGTTCCTGTGCCGCATCCGGCAAAGGCTCTTAAAGGCGAACAGTGCGTCGAACCCGCCGCGGACATGCGTCGTTTTCATATGCAGTACTTAGAGCATCAACGCGACGACACCATGCGCCTCGGTATCCGTGGTAATAAATACAGCCTGCGCGGCTGTGTTGAATGCCACGCGACACCAGACGAAAAAGCGGATGGGGCCTTGACCGTGCGGGGGTTTTGCAAAGAATGCCATAGCTACGCGGCGGTCACCATCGACTGCTTTAGCTGTCATACGGGCAAGGCGGAGAAACAACCATGATCAATGCTGATTTAAATCGTCGCGATTTCCTGCAAAAAGCAACAACCGCCACCGTGGCTGTTGCGACCGGCGTGGTCTTGTATCAAACCGGGGGAACGGCCAATGCGGCAACCCGCGCTGATGCGACCAAGCGTTGGGGATTGTTGATCGATACAAACGGTTGCGATGCGGGTTGTGATGCTTGCGTTGGCGCTTGTAAAGATGAAAATGGTTGGGAAGGTTCGGGAAACCCAACCACAGATCCCAGCTGGATCCGCAAAGTTAATCTGAAAGACAAACGCACAGGGGCTACAAAATCTTTGCCCGTGATGTGTCAACATTGCGAAAATCCACCGTGCGTAGACGTATGTCCGACAACGGCTTCGTTCAAACGTCCGGACGGCATCGTGTTGGTTGATCGTCACGCCTGTATCGGTTGTCGGTATTGCATCATGGCGTGCCCTTATGGCGCCCGTTCTTTTGTCCATGAACCCACCAAGAATCAAAAACCACACATGCCCCGTGGCATGGGTACGGTTGAATCCTGCACACTTTGCACACACCGTATCGACGAAGGTCGCCTACCCGCCTGTGTCGAAGCGTGTTCCACAAAGGGCAATGCGGTTATGACGTTTGGGGATCTGAACGACAAAAACAGCGACATTTCCACACAGCTTGCCAAGCACGTCACTCAACGCTTGCGTGACGATTTAGGATTAGAACCCGGCGTTCTATACGGAGGCCTATAAGATGAGCAAAGCCACCTCTTTTAGCACCATCAAAGGCGACGGTCCCAATTACATCACTTTGTTGGTGGGATTGGGCACCTTGATTCTTATGGGTTTGGGCGCTGCCTATTACATGGAACACAACGGTCACCACGTGACCGGCATGAACAACCAAATTGTTTGGGGCGTTCCGCATGTGTTTGCTATTTTCTTGATTGTTGCCGCTTCTGGCGCGCTGAACGTGGCGTCGATTGCTTCTGTTTTTGGCCGCACCGAATATAAACCTTTGGCCCGTATGTCTGGCCTGTTGGCGTTGACATTGCTGGCTGGTGGTTTGACGGTTCTGTTGTTGGATTTGGGTCGCCCTGATCGTTTGATCATTGCCATGACCATGTACAATTTCAAATCGATCTTTGCCTGGAACATCATTTTGTATTCTGGATTCTTTGTCATCGTTGGCCTTTATCTGTGGACCATGATGCAACGCAGTATGGTTAAATATACAAAGATGGCGGGCCTAGCCGCGTTTATCTGGCGTTTGGTCCTGACTTCGGGTACCGGGTCTATCTTTGGTTTCTTGGTGGCTCGTCAAGGTTATGACGCGACCATTATGGCGCCGATGTTTATCATCATGTCATTCTCGTTTGGTCTTGCCGTCTTCCTTTTGGTGGTGATGAGCACGTGCAATGGCACCGGACGCGAACTGGGTGATGAAACCCTGTACCGTTTGAAAAACCTACTCGGCGTATTTGTCGCTGCGGTTATGTATTTTGTGACCGTCAAGCATTTGGGCAACCTATATGCCGCTGAACATTCCGGTGTTGAACAATTTATCTTGTTTAAGGGCGGCATCATCACCACATTGTTTTGGGGCGGTCAGATTTTGGTCGGGGGCATCTTGCCTTTGATCTTGCTGTATGGCTCTGGGACTGGAAAATCTCGCTCGGCAATTGCCACGGCAGCTGTACTGGTGATCTTGGGTGGTTTTGCTCAAATCTATGTGATCATCATCGGTGGGCAAGCTTATCCTTTGGAAATCTTCCCCGGCTATGATGTCACGGGCGGCGCTTTCTTTGATGGTAAAGTCGGCGAATACACCCCTACCCTCGCAGAATTCTTGCTTGGTTTCGGTGGTGTCGGCGTGACATTCATGTTAACAGCCGTAGCCCTTAAATTTTTACCGTTCTTCCCCGATAGTCTTGCAAGCGGGGAAGAATCCTCGGACTAACCTTCTCTTGCAGACATTATGAATTCAGGAGTCGGTATGACCGAAATACATCCCTTTGCAAAATACATCGGCATCATTGGTCGGGGCCCAAGACTTTCGCGCCCGTTGACCGAAGAAGAAATGCTGGGCGCTGGGCGCATGATTATGAAGGGCGAAGTTGAACCTTTGCAATTGGGCGCGTTGCTGTGCATTTTGCGCATGCGGGCCGAAGTCCCGGCCGAAGGCGCTGGATTTGTCAAAGCCGCGCGCGAAACTTTTGAAATCCCTAAAAATGCTCCGGCCGTTGATTTGGACTGGGCCACCTATTCCGGCAAAGTCCGCCATTTGCCGTGGTTCTTGTTGTCGGCTTTGGTGCTGTCGCAAAATGGCGTAAAGATTTGCATGCAGGGCACCGAAGGCCATACCGAAGGCCGGATTTTTTCCAGTGAAGCTTTGGCCCACATGGGGATTCCCTTGGCAGCATCGATGCAAGAGGCCGCAGATCAAATTCGCGACACCAATTTTGCGTACCTGCCGCTGCGTAATTTCTGCAAACCTTTGCAAGACATCATCGACCTTAAGCCCATTTTGGGCCTGCGGTCTCCGATCAATACGTTTGCGCGCATGCTGAACCCGTTTCAAGCACCGTATGAAATTCAAAACGTTTTCCACCCCGCGTACCGCGACATCCACAGAGACACCGCCCAATTGCTGGGCCAGCCGCACATGGCGGTCTTTAAGGGTGAAGGCGGCGAAATTGAACGTCGTCCGCAAAAACCCGTGTTGGTCGAAAGCCTGCGCGACGGTGAAAAATGGGACGAACAATGGCCCGCCCTGTTAGGCGATGCTGGTCAGCACCGCAACGATGACGATTTAAACTTAGATCGTCTGGTGTGGACGTGGCAGGGTAAAGAAGAAAGCGAATACGCCCACGCAGCCATCACCGGAACGTTGGCCGTGGCGTTGCGCCTGTTGGGCCGTGCTGATGGTGTTGACGATGCCTTAAACAAAGCCCGCGACATGTGGGCGGCGCGCGATAAAAGTTTCTTTTAGAGCATTCAACTTTACTTAA
>NVSZ01000029.1 GCA_002732845.1 Rhodospirillaceae bacterium | reverse complement strand
ACAATAACGAAATTATCATCGCCGGTTCCGGTGAAGAAGACGAACTGGTCTATTAGGGTTTGGACCTAACCTTAAGGGTTAATGCAGGTTGGACTCAAAATCGTTCATGAAGGTCACAAAGTTATCTGGCGATAAGGGTTTTGAGAAAAAGAACCCCTGAACCTCATCACAATTGTACAATTTCAAAATATCCAATTGAGCTTTTGTTTCAACCCCTTCGGCAATAATTTTGCGTTTTAGGGTTTGCCCCATGTTGATGATGGTGTGAATGATTTCGGCATCATCGGAATTGGTATCAATATCATTGACAAAAGAACGATCAATTTTGATGGTATCGATGGGGAACCGTTTAAGATAACTCAGCGACGAATAACCTGTACCAAAATCATCCATTGAAATATTGATGCCAAAGTCGTGCAATTCTTCCAAAGCGGCAACCACGTTTGGTACGTCGCTCATCAACATACTTTCGGTGATTTCAATTTCCAAGGCGCTTGACGGTAAATTGGCCTCTTTAAGGGCGTCCATGACAATCTTTACGAAGGACGGTTCGCGCATTTGCCGAGCCGATAGGTTCACCGCAACCTTGATCGGGGGTAAACCTTGTTTAAGCCATTGGGCATGCTGGCGACAAGCTTCGCGGATGGCCCAGGCCCCAACTTCAATGACCATTCCGGTTTCTTCCAAAATCGGAATGAACGTGACCGGGCTGACCAGCCCTAAATCCGGGCTGTGCCAGCGCATCAGGGCTTCGGCTCCGATCACTGAATTGTTGGAAAGATCCAATTTGGGTTGATACACAAGTTTAAATTCATTGCGTTCCAAGGCCTTCAACAAGCCCGCTTTGATAAACAACTGATCTTGAACTTCTGCGTTCATATCTTTGGTAAAGAACTGATAATTGGCTTTGCCATGTTCTTTCGCCTGGTACATGGCTGAATCTGCATTTTTCAACAAATCGGCCGCATTATCGGCGTCTTCGGGGAACAGAGCAATACCAATTGATCCCGATACAAACGTTTCGTTCCCCGCCAAGACAAACGGTTCGGACAAGGCTTTCAGCACCCGTTGGGCAACGATGGGCGCATTCACGCCTTCGTCAAGACCGGGCATTATGATGGTAAATTCATCCCCCCCCAAACGGGCCACGGTATCGCCATCGCGGACACATTCAGTCAACCTTGCGGCGGCTTCTTTTAACAAGATGTCGCCCATATCATGGCCTAAAGTATCATTGACTAATTTAAAACCATCCAAATCGATGAACAATAAGCCCAAACTTTTATGGTTGCGTTTCATATTCACGATGCCTTGTTCCAAGCGATCATGGAACAAGGTGCGGTTGGGCAGGTTTGTCAGATTATCATAATTGGCTTGGTATAAGATGCGTTCTTCATCTTGTTTGCGCTTGGTGATGTCGGAAATAATGGCCGCAAACTGGCGCACATCGTCGTCGGGATTGGTGATGGTTGTGACCGACAAACGCTCGGCATAATGTGTGCCATCCTTTTGTATGTTCCAAAACTCACCTTCCCAGCAACCGCGCGTAATCAGGCCTTCCCACATCTGTTCATAATGCGCCCCACCTTTGCTTAAAGCCGCATGGTTGATTGGACAATTGCCCAATAAATCTTTGGGGCTGTAGCCCGATATAACGGAAAAAGCCGGATTAACCGACGTGATCAGAAAGTCTTGATTGATGATGGCGACGCCTTCGGCCAAGCTTTCAATAACTTCACCAGACAAACGCAGACCGTCTTCGGCGCGGTGACGTTCGGAAATTTCTTGGGTCAGTTCACGGGTGCGTTCTTCGACCCGCATTTCCAATTCATCATGGGCTTTTTTCAGAGCATTTTCAGCATCTTTACGCATGGTGATGTCGCGTACGATGCCCGTATAATAACGCTTTATTCCATGGCGCAATTCCATAACGGCCAGTTCCAACGGGAATTCCGTGCCATCTTTACGAATGCCTGAAACTTCTCGGCTGACCTTACCAAGGATTTTTTTAAAACCCGTTGTTTCGTAATTTTCAAGGTGTTGGTCGTGGTTTGAGGCATCTTCTTTGGGCAACAATATGGATATGTTTTGGCCCAGTATTTCAAGGCTAGAATATCCAAAAATACGTTCTGCAGCCTTGTTAAAAGACTGCATTTTACCTTTTTTGTTGATGGTGATAATCCCATCCGCAACCGAGTTCAATATCCCCTGCAAACGTTGCTCGCGGTCTTTTAAATTTTCGGCTGTGCGCTTGCGTTCGGTAATATCGCGCGCTTCCAGCATATATTTTCCGTCATCCAAAGCCGTAAACATGGCTTCCACATCAAGAATTTCACCATCGGCACGCACCAGCTTAAGCGGGAAAACCTCTTGTTCTGCAGCAAAAACATCTAAACCACACTCAAACACATTCTTGTAATCGGGATGCACAATATCCAGACAAGATGTATTTAAAAAATCAGCCACACCTTTTAATTTTAGCATTTTCCAAGCGGCGTCATTGGCCAATAAAACCGTACCGTAAGTATCTAAAACACAAATCATAGATTGGGAATGGGCAAAAATATTATGATAGATATTTGAATTTATATCAGGCGCCATGTGGTCTCACTTTAATGACCGAACATTTTTGTCCGGTTCTATAATTGTTAGATTATTTGTATATCAATATGCTGGATCAGGCAATGCATGACACATCCATGTATGCAGACTTTAAATTCCATAATACCACGGCACAAAGAGGCTAAAGACCGCCCAAATGATCAGAATCAACGGGACACCTGCGCGCGCAAAATCGGCAAACTTATAATGCCCCGGCGCCATCACCAACAAATTGGTCTGATAGCCAATAGGTGAAGCAAATGAACAGTTTGCGGCAAAAACAACGGCCACCGCAAAGGCTTCGATAGGCGCATTCAGGCTGATCGCCAAATCAACGGCGATGGGCGTAAACAGCACGGCCAAAGCTTGCGAACTGATGATATTTGTCAGCACCACCAGCGTGATAAAAAACATCGATAAAACCATCCAAGTGCTCGCCCCTTCAAACACGCCCATGACATTGCTGGCGATAAAGTGAGCCCCCCCTGTTGCATGCATGGCGGTCCCCATGGCCAAAGCCGCCGGAATCATTGTCAGCACCTTGGTATCGACGGCGCGAAAGGCTTGGCGGATGTTCAAAACTTGCCAAGCCACCATGGCCGCCGCTCCGGTTAAGCCCGCAATGACAATCGGCAAAAATCCGGTCGCAGACGCCAGCACAACGCTCAACAACACCAAAGCTGCAGGCTTGGCATGATGATGGGCTGGCAGTTCCGCCGCCGACCATTCAATCAACAAGACATCTTGGTTACCGCGTAAGGCTTGAACGTCTTCGGGAGCCCCCTGCACCAACAGCACATCGCCGGCTTGCAAGCGAATTTCGGTTAGTTGAGCCCGCATCATGCGTGATCGTCGCTGTACGCCCAAAACAATGCACCGGGTTTTAAACCGAAAGCCTGCAAAGGTCAGGGTTTGCCCGATCATCCTTGATGCGGGCGGTATCATGGCCTCGGCCAACACCCGTTCCCCGCCATGCCACGGCATTTGATCTTCGTCCTCATTTTCAGCGTCCCTGATTTTGGGCTCGTCATCCATACCGGGGTATAAACCTTCGGCGTCGCGCGATAGCTCGTTGGTGATTTCTTTGCGGGTGGCGGCCACCACAAAAACGTCCCCGATGCGGGCCTCAAAGTCTTCAAACGGGGGCAACAGGGCTTCTTCGCCCCGCTGCACCATGCGCAAGGTCATTTGACCCAAGGCCGGGAAAATACCCCCCACGGCTTTTTTGCCCAACAAATGCGAGCCTTCGCCGACCGTAACTTGGGCGATGTACTGTTTTCCGTCTGGGTTCTTGCCCGCCAAAGTGGCCGCCATGCCTTCGCGTTTGGGCAAAATGATGGGGGCAAAAATTAACAAGAACAACAATCCTGTAGCCGCCAGAACCAGCCCCGGAATGGTGAAATCAAAAAAGCTGAACGGTTTAACATTCATGCCGATCAACGCCGAATTCACCAACAAGTTTGACCCAGACCCAATCAAGGTCGTCATACCGCCCAAAATAGCGGCAAAACTTAACGGCATCATTAACTTAGAAGGCGGCAAATCGAAGCGTTCGGCCAACGCCTGCATAATCGGAATGAAAATCACCACCACGGGGATATTGTTCAAAAACCCACTGACCACCATGACGGTGACCAGAACAGCCATGATGGAAATCCAAGAGCGGGGCCCGCAGCTGCTCAAAATAAAGCGCGCCGCAGTATCTAAAACCCCGGTGCGTACCATGCCTTGGCCAATCACCAACAACGCCAATACGGTGATCAACGCCGGATTGGCAAAACCAGACAGCAAGGTTTCGGCGGATAAGGTGTTAACGCCATCCGCACCCACAACCGGGAAAAAATGAAAAAACATCATCAGCGCGCACAGCACGCCAAGGGATGTTACCTCGATAGAGACCTTGTCCACCGCGTACAGGCTAAAGGCGCCAACGATGATCGCGAACGACACCCACATTTGATAATCAGCAGCAATGGTTGTCGTTTCCGTCATGAATACCCCTTTAAATTTGTGCTACCTGAGTATTCTACAGCATAATTTGAATTAACTGAACAGCCAGCTTTCTGGATTAGGGATCGGTTTTTGATTTTCCAACAACATCCACCCGCGCACAATTCGCACCACATACCACAAGGGCAAAATCCATAATAAGAACATACCAACACCAATGATAAAGGTCAAAAGGCCAATAGCGATCAGCGCCAATCCATACCAAAACGTACGGATCATGAAATTGTAATGGGTTTGTAACCAAGCCGGAGCATCGCTGCGGACAACATAGGCCAGCACCAGACCAATCAGCATCGGCACACCGGTAACGGCGGCAATCGCATATAAAGCATAGGTCGTGCGCGGCATAGACAGAGGATTTTTTAACATGAATTTAAGGTCTTCGGCCAGCGTATCAAAGGTATCGCTAGAGCGTTTAGGGTTTTCACCGGGAGGGATGATTTCAGGCTCAGGAAGAGACTTAGCGTCAGTCATTTATTTGCCAATATGTTGTTAACGATGGTTCAGATATAAGCGTATATTCAACAACTGCTAGTCCCTTAATCTAATTTCATGAAAACATCATAACGTGTCGATTTTCCGGTGATTTGGTGCGAACACGCTTGCAGGCCTGCCAACGAATCAGCCCGCATTGGCCATTTGAGAACCACGCGGTTCTGGGCGGTTTTTAAGGCCACCTGCATCAGCTCTAAAACGTCTAAATCTTCGCCCACAATTTTTCGAATTAAACGCATTTCGTTTTTGACCAACGCCGACTTTTTGCGCGGAGGATGCATTGGGTCTACCAGCACAACCTCTGGATTAAGTTTAGGCAGTAAGTCTTTGGCATCACCTGATAATAACGTCATACGCTCAACAACTTCAGCAACATCCCCACCCGCTTCTAAAGCACGATCCAAACCGTCTTTTAAAATTTCATACATTTGCGGTGATCGTTCAATCAGCGTCACCTGTGAGCCTAAGGATGCCAACAAAAATGCATCTCTGCCCAGCCCCGCCGTGGCGTCCACAACGGACGGTGTTTTACCGTTTTTTAGCCCCACGGCTTTCGGCAAAGCCTGTCCCCGTCCTCCGCCAAAGCGAAAACGGTGAAGCACGGCCCCGCCCGTAAAGTCACAGATCAGTTGATTTTTTTGAGGGCTCAATTTCTAAGGTCTCTTGTTAAGGATCAAGGGCCTACTTTAAGACCTCACAAAGATTTTTCAAAACCATTCCTTTATTTAACTGTGTACGCTATGGTGGCTTTAAGCGAGACCTTGATCGTAACAGGGAAACATAATGGATCAGACTGACAAATCATCACCACACCCAACGCCCCCCCCGCACGCCTATGCCGCCATTGATCTTGGCACCAACAACTGTCGTATGTTGGTGGCACGTCCCTATGGAGATGGCTTTCGTGTGGTCGATAGCTTTTCGCGAATCGTGCGTTTGGGCGAAGGTGTAGCCGCCAATGGTCATTTGAGCGAAGACGCGATCAAACGCACGATCAACGCCTTAAAGGTCTGTAATGCCAAGATTAAATCGATTAAGGCCAAACGCGTACGCGCCATCGCGACCGAGGCTTGCCGCCGCGCCGAAAACGGCCCTGAATTTCTGGCCAGAGTGAAGGCCGAAACCGATCTGGATCTGGAAACCATCACCGCCCAGGAAGAAGCCAGCCTGACCTTATCGGGATGTTCACCGCTGTTGAACAAAAACACCGAGCACGCCTTGGTGTTTGACATCGGCGGCGGCAGCACAGAAGTTCTGTGGATCGATACATCCAATCCGTTAGACCCCAAAGCCTTAGACGTAATTTCCCTGCCCCATGGCGTGGTGACCTTGACCGAAGACTTTTCCGGTCTCACCAATCATGGCGAATCTTACGAACAAATCGTCGCTTTAATAGACAAAGGGCTTGTCCAGTTCGATCAAAAACATGCCATCAGCCAAGCGGTCAAGAACGGTCGTGTGCAAATGTTGGGGACGTCCGGCACCGTGACCACGCTGGGGGCCTTGCATTTGGGACTGGAACGGTATGATCGTTCACGTATTGACGGGCTGGACCTTCGTTTTGAACACATCACGTCCGTGGTTGATCATTTGGGGTCTCTAACGGGCGATGAACGCCGCAACAACCCCTGTGTCGGCCCCAAACGCAGCGACCTAATTATGGCCGGCTGTGCGGTTTTGGATGCGGTGTGTCGGCGTTGGCCGGTGGGATCACTGGTGGTTGCCGATCGCGGCATTCGCGAAGGCCTGCTGCTCTCTTTAATGGCCTTAGACGGCATTCATATTCAACGTTCACCCCATGAAGGATCGGGCTGCCGCTCATGACCRAACCTCCTCGCGGATACAAAACCCGCAGCGAACGCGCCAAAAAAACCCTGAATGTGCGCATGAAGCACACCAAGGTAAAAACCGCGCGTGGCCGCAAAATCGGCTCTAAACTGTGGCTGGAACGCCAACTCAACGATCCGTATGTGGTTGAAGCCAGACGTTTGGGCTATCGCTCTCGGGCCGCCTTTAAACTGMTTCAATTGGATGAAAARTATCATTTTTTGAAATCYGGTGCGCGGGTCCTTGATTTGGGCGCGACCCCCGGCGGGTGGTCTCAGGTTGCTGCCGCCATCGTTTTAAAGGGGAAAAAGGGCCGAAATGGCAAGGTCGTGGCCTTGGACATTGCCGAAATGGAACCCCTGCCCGATATCACGTTTTTATTGCAGGACTTCATGGACGATGATGCTCCGGATAACTTAAAAGCCGCCTTGGGTGGCAAAGCCGACATCGTGATGAGCGACATGGCCGCCAAAGCCATTGGCCACACGCCAACCGATCACCTGCGCATCATGGGCTTGTGCGAAACCGCCCTAGCTTTTGCCAAAGAGGTACTTAACGAAGGTGGTGTATTTATAGCAAAGGTTCTGCAAGGCGGTACAGAAGGTGATTTGTTGAATGCCATGAGAGCAGATTTCGACATCGTGCGTCACGCCAAACCCGCCGCATCGCGCCAAGATTCCGCAGAAATGTACGTGGTGGCGATTGGTTTTAAGGGCCGTAAAAAAACCGAGGGAAATTAATCCCTCGTTTTTTATGGTTTGACGACAGCGCCGCCCTCTTTAATCCAAGAGCTGATGCCGTTTTGCACGTTGAAAACCTTCTTAAAACCTTTGTTGTTGGCCAGAGCATTTGAAATCAGCGCGGTTCTGTTGCCGGTGCGACAAATCAAGATGACCTCATCGTTAATACCGACAATCTTTTCAAGTTTAGGCAGGAAATCCACTTGCAAACGACCTTTGCCATCAAATGCCGTGATCATATGCGACCCTTTGATGATGCCTGTTGAATTCCATTCATCTTGGCGGCGCAAATCAATCACGGGAATGCCCTTGGCCATCATATCTTTCAAAACCGCATTGTCGATGTTGGTGAAGTTTGGACCCGACACCGCCACCAATTCAATTTCAAATTTCAGCGTGGCGTTCGGCCCAATAGCATTCCCCGCACCTTTTTCGCCATAAGCCATATGCGGCGGAATGATCAGTTCGCGTTTACCGCCAACCCGCATACCGTTAAAGCCCACATCCCAACCTTGAATGACCTGTCCGGCACCCAGTTTAAATCGCAAAGGATCGCCGCGATCATGGCTGGAATCAAACTTTTTACCGTCCATGGTCCAACCCGTGTAATGCACATCAATTTCGGCATAACGCGTGGCTTCTTCGCCCGTGCCAATTTTCAATTCTTTGATTTGCAGGGCGGGGAGTTCTGCGGCAAAGGCCGGACTTGCCCAAAACAACATCAGCGCAAAAACTTTTAAAATACGGGTCATTGAGATACGTCTTTCTTCTGTTTATAAGCAACAACAGCTCCGCCAGCTTTGATCCAGCTGTTGAGGCCTTTTTGCACATTGTAAATATTCGTATAGCCCTTACGTTCGGACAAGATTCGCACCAAATACATGGTGCGGCGACCGTTTGAACCAATTAAAACAAACTCATCGGTCTTTTTATGGGTCTTTTTCAAGGTTCTTAAAAAATTGGGAATGAAACCTTGGTTTTTACGAAAAGCGGTGACCAATTGAGCGCCCTTAAGCACCCCCGTCGAAGCCCATTCTGCGGGGCGACGCAAATCAACCACAGGAACACCACGTTCCAAAAGCTTAAACAATTCGTCATTGTTGACGTTGGTGTATTCATTAAATTTAACGTCCATCAATTCAATGTGAAACTTCAATACGGAATTGGGGGGAATGCTGCCCGGATAGCCGCGTTCGCCATAAGCCAGTTCGGACGGAATAATCAGTTCCCGCTTGCCGCCCACGCGCATGCCCTGAACACCAATGTCCCAGCCCTTGATGACTTCGTGCGCGCCTACGGAAAATTCAAAAGGCGTACCTGAATCGCGGCTGGTATCGAACTGTTTTCCGTCCAAGGTCCAGCCCGTGTAATGAACAAAAACACGCGCGCCCAAAACGGCTTCGTCGCCCTCACCGACTTTGGTATCGGTAACTTTGACTTCGGGCCGCTCAGCAGCAGAGGCAAAATTAAAGGTGGCAAAAGTTGAACAGAGAATAATTGCAATAAATTTAGATAGGCGTGTCATAAATTAAGGTCCCCAATTGGTCATTATTGGCAACAGATATACGCATATGAGCCGTCCGATTCAATGCTCAAACTATATATTTACCGATCAGGTCGAAATCTACCTTGGCAATTGAGACTTGATGTGTATGATTACGCGCCAAATCCAACCTTCGGAGGCAGCATGAAAATCCTAGAAGCTCTGACGTTTGACGATGTGTTGCTCACACCCGCAAAATCAAACGTTCTTCCCGCACAAACCGACACCCAGACCCGCCTGACAAACACCATTAATCTGGGCATTCCCCTGTTGTCCGCCGCTATGGACACGGTGACCGAAAGCCGTATGGCGATCACCCTGGCACAAATGGGGGGAATCGGGGTTGTTCACAAAAACCTTAGCGTTGAAGAACAATCCAATGAAGTCCGCAAGGTCAAACGGTTCGAAGCCGGCGTAGTCGCGGACCCCATCACCATTTCGCCCGAGGCATCCTTGTCCGATGTCATGGCGATCAAAGATCAATATGGTTTTTCTGGAATTCCGGTGGTCGAAGACGGCACCCGTAAAGTGGTCGGCATCATCACCAACCGCGATATTCGCTTTGCCCAAGATCCCACGCAAAAAGTCGGCGAATTGATGACCCGCGAAGTTGTCACCGTCAAAAATGGCGTTGACCGTGCGGAATCTATGCGTTTACTGCACCAACACCGCATCGAAAAACTGATTGTTGTCGATAGTGACTATCGGTGCACCGGGTTGATTACGGTCAACGACATCGTCAAAGACCAAGAAAACCCAGATGCCTGTAAAGACGACAAAGGTCAATTGCGGGTAGCCGCGGCGACGTCCGTTGGCGAAGCGGGGCTAGAACGCTCTATCGCTTTGATCGAAGCCGGCGTTGACCTTTTGGTCATCGATACCGCCCACGGTCATTCCAGCGGCGTTGCGGACGCTGTACGCGCCATCAAATCCACCCACCCCGACATTCAAATCATGGCCGGTAACATTGCCACCCCCGAAGCCGCCACCGATTTGATCAAGGCCGGGGCCGACGCCGTTAAAGTCGGCATCGGACCGGGCACAATCTGT
This sequence comes from Rhodospirillaceae bacterium, assembly GCA_002732845.1. Taxonomy (GTDB): domain Bacteria; phylum Pseudomonadota; class Alphaproteobacteria; order Rhodospirillales; family Magnetovibrionaceae; genus JANLGW01. Next base: position 19,388 of record NVSZ01000029.1, on the reverse strand, counting down.
ACCACCCGCATGGTCGCTGGTGTGGGCCTGCCTCAACTGTCCGCCATTATGGAAACGGCAGAGGCCTGCAAAAAAACCAACACCCCGTTGATCGCCGACGGTGGCATCAAATATTCAGGTGACATTGCCAAGGCCATTGCTGCGGGCGCCAGTTCCGTCATGATGGGATCAATTTTTGCCGGAACCGAAGAAAGCCCCGGCGAAGTCTTTTTGTTCCAAGGTCGCTCTTATAAATCGTATCGCGGTATGGGCTCACTTGGGGCCATGGCCCAAGGCTCGGCCGACCGTTATTTCCAAGCCGACGTGGATAGCCTAAAATTGGTGCCCGAAGGCGTTGAAGGCCGCGTGCCGTATAAAGGCCCGGTCGAAGCCGTTGTTCATCAAATGATCGGCGGTTTAAAGTCGTCCATGGGCTATACTGGATCGGCGACCATTGCCGACCTGCAAACCAATACCACCTTCCGCCGCATCACCGGATCAGGATTGCGCGAAAGCCACGTGCATGACGTGACCATCACCCGTGAAGCCCCAAATTATCGTTCAGAAAGCTAAGACTTAAAATGACCCCAGCAGCCCGCACCGAAGCCGCCATCTATCTTTTAGGTAAAATTGCCGATGAACGCCGCCCGGCGGACGACATCGTGCGCGCGTGGTTTCAGGCACGCCGTTTTGTCGGGGCAAAGGATCGCCGCGCCATTCGCGAACGGGTCTATGGCTGCTTGCGCCGTTTGGGACGGATTGACTGGCATTTAACTCAGGTTGCGTTTGGCAAAGACAAAACCGCGCGTTTACGCATATTGGCGGACGTGGTTTTAGAAGGTTCTGACGTCACCGAGTATTTCAACAGCCTGCCCCATGGTCCCGGCGTGTTGAACGATGTCGAAGACGCCCTTGCCGAGGCTTTAAAAGACAAAACAATCGATGACGAAGCCCAGCCCGGTCACGTTCAAGTCGAATTGCCGAAATGGCTATCTGATAAGCTAAAACCGATTTATGGCGGCACGTTCATGGCCGAAATGATGGCGATGAACACTACGGCCCCTATGGATTTACGGGTCGCATTAGGCCGCGTTTCGCGGGACCAAGCCCAAAAGTCCTTAGGTAAAGCGGGCGTCAAATGCTACCTCACCGAAATGTCGCCCATGGGTTTGACCTTAGAAGCCCATTCCGACATCGCCCGCACGCCTGCGTTTAAAAAGGGCTTTGTCGAAGTCCAAGACGAAGGCTCGCAAGTACTCTCGTTGCTGGTCGGGGCCAAGGCGCACATGCAAGTGGTCGATTATTGCGCCGGAGCCGGAGGAAAAACCCTCGCCATTGCCGACCGCATGGGCTTATCGGACGGTCACTCCAAAGGTCGTTTGGTTGCTTCTGACATTGACGCCGGACGTCTGGCCCGTATGGATAAACGTCTACACCGCGCCAAACTGACGGATAAAGTTGAACAGCAAGTACTTGACCCCGATGCCCCCTGGTATGCGGGTCAGGAAGGCACCTTTGACCGCGTCTTGGTTGATGCCCCGTGCACCGGGTCCGGCACATGGCGCCGTCACCCCGAACAGAAAAAGCGCCTGACAGAAGAACGCTTGGCCGAATTAATGGACTTGCAAGACGATGTTTTGGCCCGTTCTTCAAGCTTGGTCAAACCCGGTGGACGTATGATATACGCCACCTGTTCCCTGCTTCGCGAAGAAAACGAAGACCGCCTTGATGCGTTTTTAAAAGACCATACAGATTTCTTTGTTGTGCCGATCCAAACCGCGTGGGCCGAAACCATCAAAAAATCAGAATGTCCGGATATGGGCGAGTCCAAATACCTGCGCCTCACCCCCCATACCCACGACACCGACGGGTTCTTTGTTGCTGTTTTGGAACGCAAAAACTAAGATCAGGGCCTTTGAAGATGGGACTTAAGGTTTGATATAAGACCAGCCTTGTTCTTGGCGTTTTCCACGTGACGCATTGCCAAGCTGTTCACCGAAAGTGTGAATTCGCTGCTCCGTTGGTTCGCTAAATATTTCTGCCCCACATTTGCCCTCATTCCCCGCTTGCCGTTCGCCCTCGTCCCTCTTATGATGCGCGGCTTAACGAACTTTGTTTTTTTGATTCTTAGAACAACCGGGACATCTGCCTGTCATGCTTAAATTTATGCGGAAATCTGTCAAATCTATTTTTATTAAAGCTTTATTGGTTCTGTTGATTGCCAGTTTTGCGGTATGGGGCATTGGCGATATCTTTAGTGGCCGGACGGCGGTTGCCAATGTGGCGACGATTGGCGAGATCGGAATTTCATCGGACGAGTTCAAGGCCGAACTGGGCCGCGAAGTCACAAAATTACAACAAACTCTGGGCGCTCAGTTCACGCGCGATCAAGCCATTGCCATGGGCGTTGGCGATATGTTGATGAGCCGCTTGGTGAATTCCGCGATTTTGGATGCGGGTGCGGCGAATATGAACCTGTTCGTTTCCGAAAGCGCCATTTTAAATGAAATTCGCAACAACAACAGCTTCTTCAACGATGCCGGTGCTTTTGACAGCCGTATTTTTAACCAGTTGCTGTCCAACAACGGTCTCAGCGAAGACCGCTATGTGCGTTATATTCGTCAAGGCTTAGAACGCGACCAAATGCTCAGCGCGATTTACAGCGGGGCTATTCCCCCCAAAGCCCTGACCGATGCTTTGTATACGTTCGAAGCCGAAAAACGCGTATTGGACGTGTTGCGCATTAATCATGCCCAAATCAAAAATGTGCCCACCCCCGGCACCGCCGAATTGATGACGCATCACGAAAACAATGCACAAAATTTCATGGCCCCCCAATATAAAGGGATCACGGCTGTTGTTTTGGATGCGGCTGACCTTGCCAAGACCATTGATGTCACCGAGGCCGACCTGCAAGTGGCTTATGATGAACGCGCCGATGCGTACATCACGCCCGAAACCCGTGTTTTGAAACAAATTTTAGTTCGGGATGAAGCAAAAGCCCAAGAAGCCGCCAAGTTATTGGACGCAGGTAAATCTTTGGCCGACGTTGCCACCCAGGTTGGTGCCAACCCAGCAATGATGGACATCGGTACCATGAACCGAAACGATGCTTCGGCGTTGTCGGCAGAAATTGGTGATGGTGCTTTCTCCGCCAGCAAAGGTGGGCATACGGTGCCATTGAAAAGCCCGCTTGGCTGGCACGTGATCTTCGTTGAAGACATCGTTGCGGGTTCGGTTAAACCTTTGGCCGACGTTAAAGATGCTTTGTCTGTGGACGTTAAAATGACCAAAGCTTTGGATCAGTTGTTCGAACTGTCCAACCAATTGGAAGACCTGTTGGGTGGCGGTATGACGTTTGAAGAAGCCGCAGCCGAATTGGGCGTTACGCTGGCAAGGGCTGTGGCCGTGGATGCTCGGGGCATGACTCCRGACGGCACGCCATCCACCTTACCGTTTGTCGCTGATTTGTTAAAAGAAGCCGCAAGACTGCAAAAAGGCGGCGAAAGCATACTTGCTGAAAATGCCGCAAACACAGCGTTTTTTGTGGTGCGTGTTGATTCTGTAATAGCCCCGGCCCTGCGTCCTTTTGACAKCGTTAAGACTTTGGTGGCTCAAGCGTGGAGCAATTCAAAACGCACCGAAATGGCGGCAACCATTGCCAAGGATGCTCAAACCCGTTTGCAAGCGGGCGAAAATGTGAAGGCCGTGGCGAAATCTTTGGGCTTTTCCGCGTTCACCACCTTGCCCTTTACCCGCAGCGGTCAAGGCCTGCAGCAAGGCGCACTCCCGGCTGAAGTGATCAAGAAAGCCTTTGCTTTACCCCAAGGCAGTGTCGTCGAAGCCCCCGGCACCGGTGCCCATACGGTTGCCCGCGTCAATGCCATTGAAAAAGCCACCAAGGGCGAGGCTGACCCGTTGTATACCGCCGTGGTTGATCAAGCGATGAACGCCATGCAAAATGATTTGGCTCAGCAAATGGGCGAAGCTTTGCAAGTTCGTTTCCCCGTGCGCATCAACCAAAGCGTCCTCAACGACATTTATTAAGGCGGGGTTCCTTATGGATTTAAACCCAACCATTTCGACCTTTGAAAAAGCTTATAAAGCTGGATCACCCCAAGTCGTGTGGACCACATTGGTGGCCGATTTAGATACGCCGGTATCCGCGTATTTGAAACTGGTGGGCGATAACAGCCATGCTTTTTTGATGGAATCGGTCGAGGCCGGAGCCAATCGTGGACGCTATTCATTTGTCGGTTGCCGTCCGGACATTATTTGGAAAGCCACTGGCAATACGGCCGAACTGAACCGCAATGCGTTGAATGATTTAGACGATTTTAGCCCCTGCCCGGTCGCGGCCGAACACGGCACGTTAAAATCACTGCGCGCGTTGTTGGCCGAAAGCCGCATCGACATTTCGCCCGAAACCCATGGCGATTTACCGCCCATGTCGGCGGGGCTGATTGGTTATATGGGATACGATACGGTACGCCTGTCGGAAAACATTCCCGATACCAACCCAGACGTTTTAAACGTTCCCGACGGCATCTTTTTACGCGCCACGGTCACCGCGATTTTCGACAATGCCAAAGATTTGATGTATGTGGTCACGCCGGTTTATCCAAGCGATGACCTGAATGCAGAGCAAGCGTTTGAACAAGCTCAGGATCGTTTGGCGCGGGTGGTCACCGACTTTGACAAGGCCCTGCCCCCTGAACAGTCCCAAGATGACGTCAAAGATCTGTTGGACCCGGTCAGCAACCTTTCCAAGTCCGCTTTTTTTGACATGGTGGAACGCGCCAAAAAATACATCTTGGCGGGTGACATTTTTCAAGTGGTGCTCAGCCAACGCTTTAAAATGCCGTTCAGCTTGCCGCCGTTTTCGTTTTATCGATCCCTGCGCCGCGTCAACCCCTCGCCGTTTTTGTTCTTTTTAGACTTTGGCGATTTTCAGGTGGCCGGATCAAGCCCCGAAATCTTGGTGCGGTTGCGCGGTGGTCAAGTCACCATTCGCCCCATTGCCGGAACCCGCATTCGCGGTGCAAATGCTAAGGAAGACGAAGCCTTAAAGAAAGATTTGCTGTCAGACCCCAAAGAACGGGCCGAGCACCTGATGCTGTTGGATTTGGGCCGCAACGACATTGGTCGTGTGTCCAAGGTTGGGTCCATCAACGTCACCGAAAGCTATAAGGTCGAACTGTACAGCCACGTTATGCACATCGTATCGAACGTGATTGGCGAAATTCAGGACGATAAAGACGCTTTGGATGCCCTGTATGCCGGATTCCCAGCGGGTACGGTATCGGGCGCGCCAAAAGTCCGCGCGATGGAGATCATTGACGAGTTGGAACCCGAAAAACGCGGCATTTATGCCGGATGCATCGGTTATTTTGGCGCAGATGGCGAAATGGACACCTGTATCGCGCTCCGTACAGCTGTCATTAAGGATGGTATGTTATATGCACAGGCTGGTGGTGGAATTGTTATGGATTCAACCCCCCAAGGCGAATACGACGAAAGTTGCAACAAGGCGAGAGCTCTGATCAGGGCCGCCGAAGAAGCGGTTCGTTTTGCGCGTCATAAAAATTAATAACTTTTAAAGTTAGGATCGCATCATGCGTACTTTTATTTTAGCTGCAGCAATACTCTTTAGCGCATCACTCTTTAACACCTCAACCGTTCAGGCCGAAACCTTCCCCGTGATCAAAGATCAAACCGTTTTGACCGAATGCACGGAATGCCACATGGCCTTTCCACCCGAAACGCTCAGCACCGTTGCGTGGACCAAAATCATCAATGGCCTTGAAGACCATTATGGTGAAGATGCCAGCTTAGACGCCGCCACCACGGCGATTATTTTGGATTACCATCTTAAAAACGCCAACGACGTCACAAATACCCGGGCGGCAAACAAATGGCGCATGTCCTTCCCTGTGATGCGCATTATCGATGCATCACGCTTTATCAAAAAGCACAAAGGCTGTGAAGCCGCTTGGGTTCACAAAGATGTTGGCTCCAAAGCCAACTGCTTGTCGTGTCACAAAGACATGCAAACCACTGGCAGCACCAAAGAAAACATTTCGTTCTTGCCCGCTTCGATCCGCAGAACCTGTGGCGAAGATTAAGGTTTAAGCCTTTTCCGAAAAATACCGCCCCGGCTGCATGCTGGGGCGGCTTTTTTTTAGGTATTTTGCTTCTTTAGATTTAAGGACACCTCATGCGTTCGATTTCCCTGTTGTTTTCTGCTGTTTTGATGTTCACCGTAATCCTTGGTCAGTCGTCCCAGGCGCGCCCAACCAAGGCCGAAATGGAGGCGCGAACCGCTAAGGTCGAAGCCACCCATGGCGAAAAAGTAAAAATCCTTGTCGAACAATTGCAAAGCAACGATGAAGCTGTTCGCCAAAAAGCGGCACGGTCTTTGGGGGAAATCGGTCGTAAAGCCACTTTGGGCACCCCCTATTTAATCAAAGCCTTAAAAGAAGGTGATGACTTCACCCGTATGGTTGCCGCCCACGCCATTGGCCGCATTGGCCGCAAAGCGACCATGGCTATACCCGCCCTTGGCCAAGCCCTCAACACAAACAATTCAGATCTTCGTTTGGAAATTTTGGGCGCCCTTTACGCCATGGGCCAACAATCCGCTATCGTCGCAGCATCTGTGACTGCCCTGTTGGATGATCAAAATAAAGAAATCCGCATGGGGTCGATCAAAACCCTTGGTCGCATGGGCAAAAATGCCGTGCCAAGCTTGTTGGGTGCCCTCGACAGCACCAATGTCAACGTGCGTGAAAATGCTCTGCACGCGCTCAGCCGTATCGGATCGCAAGCTTCGGCCGCCGTTCCTGCCCTCCTTAAATTGTTGGATACCAAAGACGAAAACGTGCAAGTTCTGGTGATCAAAACGCTGGATAAAATTGGCGCACAAGCCAAGGATGCGGAGCAAATACTCACAAATTTATTAAAAACCTCAACAAACTTCAACGTACGCGCGCGCTCAGCCAAGGCCTTGGGGAAAATGGGCAAAGACGCCCAAGCCGCCATCCCTCAGCTGACCAAAGCATTAAAAGATAAAAACCAAAGAGTGCGCACCGAAGCCATATTTGCGTTGAGCCAAATGGGCGGGGACGCAACTGTGTTGTTGGAACCTTTGGTTAAATTGATGAGTGATAAAGACTGGGAAACTCGCCTGAAAGCCTCTATGTCGTTAACCAAAATCGGCACGCCGGCGATGACATCGTTGTTTAAACTGTTAAATGGCAGCACCGATTACGCTCAACAAAACGACTTGATCGACCTGATCAACACCATCGGCCCCCCCGTGCCCGCCGACGCCCTCCCCACCGTCAAAGAAATGCTCAAAAACCCCAGAGAACGCATCAGCTTCTTCGCCAAAGCCGTGTTGGCGTCTGTTGGACAATAAATACATTCAACAGCACAATTTTCGCTGACGATCAAAGCCGCCTCAATTTGGGGCGGCTTTTTTGAATTTATTACAAATACTTAAATCATCCATCATAAAAACATTTCCCTCGCAAAATATTCTGTTACGATCCCTTCTATATTTACACAGTATACAAGTTATTTAAGGGTCCGGATGTACTTTAAGTTAGAATACAGGCACCGCATTTGGGGCAGCATTATGTTGGCGGTGATTTGGACTGTTGCTGTTGGTGGTCTGTTTTTATGGAACTCCCACCTTTCAAATACTTATTCCAACAACCTTGCCCGCGCCGATGCCATCAAGGCCTTTAACAAGGACCAAGCGTTACGCCAATGGGCAGCCAATCATGGCGGTGTCTATATGGAAGCGTTGGGCGACATTGAACCCAACCCGTTCATGGAACATATCCCTGACCGTGATGTCATGACAAGCTCTGGCCGTCTTCTGACCTTGGTCAATCCCGCAACAATGGTTCGCTTGATTATGAAAGAGTATGACAAGCTGTATGGTGTGCGCGGGCGTTTGGTGAGTTTAGAACCACTTAATTCAGACAATCAAGCCGATGAATGGGAAAGCAACGCCATCAACGCCTTTAAAGCGGGACAAATTGAAGTCGGGGAATTCACAAGTTCCGATAACCAAGATTATTTCCGCATGATCCGCCCCATGAAAGCCAGCAAAGTTTGTCTGAAATGTCATGCCATTCAAGGGTATGAGGTCGGTGATGTCTTGGGTGGTGTGGGCATCAAAGTCCCTATGGCCCCCTACCACGAGCAACTCAACGCCATTTTTAATGGCAATATTATATCGCACGGACTGACGTGGTTGTTGGGTATATTTGGCCTGACCGCTTGGCACATACGCGGTATTCGCAACATCCGCAAACAATCATCAACCCAAAGTAAACTCGCCACAGCCCAAATTTCAAGCAAGATCAAATCCGATTTCATGTCGTCCATGAGCCACGAGTTGCGCACGCCGTTGAATGCCATTATCGGTTTTTCCAGCACCATGAAAGCGGAAATATTTGGTCCTGTGGGCAGTGACAAAAACCGTGAATATCTTGATGACATTCATTATTCCGGTCAGCACCTTTTGGAATTGATCAACGATATTTTGGACATTTCGGCGATTGAAGCCGGAGCTTTAAAGCTTGAACTTGGCAACGTTGACCTACACAGAGTGATTGAAGACTCCGTGCGCCTTATCTTGCCCCGTGCGCACAAAGAAGAGGTCACCATAACGGCCTCTTACGCCTTGTCCCGCCCCGAAATTCAAGCCGACGAACGGCGTTTAAGGCAAGTCCTGCTGAACCTGCTCAGCAATGCGGTTAAATTCACGCCTGCGGGTGGAGAGGTAACGATTGATGCGCATTCCAATGCTGATGGTTCAATGACCATCACCATCACTGATGATGGCATTGGCATGGATGCAGAAGATTTAACGTTGGCCTTAAGCAAATTTGGTCAGGTCGACACAGAGCTTCACCGCAAGACCGACGGAACCGGTTTAGGCTTGCCCCTGACCAAGGATTTGGTGGAACTGCATGGCGGAGAGTTAATCATTTGCAGTGAAAGAGATCAGGGAACCATGATCAAGATCATGCTTCCTAAATTTTAGTTTTAGGCTACACCCGAAAATTCAAAGCCAGCGTCTTCGATCACTTGTTTCAGGGTTGTGGCATCGATACCGTCAACCGTCACGGTTTTCGCGTCCAGATCAATGCTGACGGTGGCGTCACTGGCCGCATCCATAATCGCGTTGGTCACAGATTTAGCACAACCGCCGCAGGTCATGCCGAGTACGCTATAGCTCTCACTCATTTTTTCGTCCTTTATTGTTTGATCTTAGACCCTAAACCTTCTCGTTACAGGAAGGTCAATTGACTTTTGAGTCCAGTTTTAAGCGCATCACAGCGGAAATTGGAACAATCGCAAGGCCCCGGCTTAAAGCTTCGGGAACCCATGTTTTTAAGACTTCGATGGTGGCTTCGCGGGGGTGACCGATGGCAATCACCACGCCACGTTTGCGCGCCAAGCGTTCCACTTCGTCCATTTGTTTCAAAACCTTGTCGATTTCGTTGTCATTATCAATAAACACATTGCGCACCAAAGTTGGCAGGCCTAAATCTTTCGATACTTTGCCCGCGACCGAATTTGGCGAAGTCCGGCTGTCCAAAAACAACAATCCGCGTTTTTGAATTTCGGCCAACACAACTTTCATCGCTGGGCCATTTTCGGTAAAACGGCTGCCCATATGATTGTTCACGCCGACAAACCCCTGAAAGCGGTCCAGCCCCCAATTGGTGAGTTTAGACAATTCTTCGTCTTCCATACCCGTGATTAAAACATTTGGCCCTGCATCTATGGTCGAATTTGAGGGCTCCATAGACATGTGCAACATCATTTCATGGCCTTGGGCGCGCGCCGCACGGGTTTGGGCGTCTAAATCGTTGGCATAGGTCATAAACGACAAGGTCAAAGGCCCCTGCACGTCTTCCCACATATGTTTTGAYCGTCTGCGGTCTACGCCCATGTCATCAATCACGATGGCGATCATGGGTTTGCCGGGTGTCGGCACATAATCAATGGCGTTTTGCATCCACAAAGGCTGGTCTGCGTGTTTTTCGATRGGGGCTGTCAGTTTGGCAACTTCAACCTCAACAGCGGGGGCCTCGACCAGCGGTTCTTCGGGCTCAAACACCTCATCCACAACTTTTTCTTCGTAAGCCCGCGGCGTGTATTGTGTATCTAAACTGGGCTCTGGCAAGATGAAGTCCCGTTTGGGCAAGGTTTGATGGATCACGTTGGTCGGYGTYTYAGCCKCGCCMCCMGAYAACGCCYGWACRCCCAAATAGCCSCCRCTTAAGGCCACAACCAAYACGCYGACAAATACRGCGGCATAGTCTTTTTCTATRTCGTGTTTMAGGCCGGGMAGACGAAAYGAYGNCGGGRNNTTTTGNCCCACGCSCGRGCCAAGGGYCCAAACAAMACYTTRACCCGCAAGGCYTGATGCTGRGCTTTRTGKYKTTTGGCCTGWCGCTGGGCCTTTTTTTGGCCTTKTGTTTTRGSYTTRGCTTTGGYGGGTTTGCGGACCAMSGTCTGTCTTTCTKAWRCKASWGNGAATCGNAAACRANACAATCGTACKCTTAAAGTCTTAGGTCAATGCTAACCGTTASWTAATCCGGCTAATCCTTCTAAAATRGGGCAATCKGGGCGRTCATTGCCTTTGCAGCAYTTGGTCAGGTTTTTSAGCGTATCGCGAATGCTTTCCAATTCMACRATGCGTTTTTCRACATCGKCRATGTGTTTKARGGCAACCGCYTTSACGTCKGCGCTGGCGCGGTCTTTGTTGACCCATAARTCCAACARATTKSRRACATCWYCRACSGMAAAGCCCATGGCCCGTGATCGCTTCACGAAACGCAGGGTTTCCACATCATTTGGCCCATAATCACGATAGCCATTTTCGGCGCGGTCCGCCGGGGGAATAAGGCCAATGCTTTCATAATAGCGAATGGTTTTCGATGACACGCCCGATTGTTCAGATACCGTTCCAATGTTCATTTTTGTGCTCCTGAGGTCCAACGTTTCAACAAAAGTGAATTACTGACCACCGAGACCGAGCTCATGGCCATAGCGGCCCCGGCAATTGCGGGAGTTAGCACGCCCGCTGCGGCCAAAGGCAAGGCAACGATGTTGTAAAAAAAGGCCCAAAAAAGGTTTTGGCGAATTTTTTGCACCGTGGCATACGATACCGACAAGGCATCGGCCACCAGCGTTGGTTCAGACCGCATCAGGGTGATCGACGCCGAATGCATCGCAACATCGGTGCCCGAACCCATGGCAAGCCCGACATTGGCTTGGGCCAGCGCCGGCGCATCGTTCACCCCGTCACCAACCATGGCAACAATCGCGCCTTCGGCTTGCAAACGTTCCACTTCACCGGATTTCCCATCCGGCAGGACTTCGGAAATCACATCTTCCAAGCCCAGTTTGTCCGCCATGGCTTTCGCCGTGCGGGCATTATCACCGGTCAACATAATGGGTCGAATGTTTTTCGATTTTAAGATTTTAATGGCCTCAGCACTGGTCTTTCTGGCGACGTCTCCGACCGCGATAAAACCTAATAATTCATCGCCGCCTGCAACCCACATGACGGTGTTGCCTTGGCGCTCTAAATCCTGTGCCGCGTCTTCAAATTTAGCGGTTGAAACAGTGCCCATAAAGGCCCGGTTTCCCACCCGTAAAGCAAAGCCCAAAAAAGTCGCTTCGATGCCGTGACCGGGGTGGGCTTTAAAGCTGTCCAAGGGGGTTAGTTCGGCCCCCTTAACGGCGTCCAAAATAGCCTTACCTAAGGGATGTTCACTGCCCTGTTGAGCGGTCGCAACCAGACGCAAAAGATTGCGTTCATCGTCACCAGAAACGGACACCACACGTGGTTTACCTTGGGTCAATGTTCCGGTCTTATCAAAGATAACGGTGTTCACCCGGTGGGCATTTTCCAAGGCTTCGGCGTCTTTGATTAAGATTCCGTGTTTGGCGGCCACGCCGGTTCCCACCATGATCGCGGTGGGCGTTGCCAAGCCCAAAGCACACGGACAAGCGATCACCAAGACCGTCACGGCATTGATTAAACCGACTTCCCATCCGGCCCCCGCCATGACCCAACCGCCCCACGTCAAAAACGCAATGGCAATCACGATGGGCACAAATATTGAGGCTATTTTATCGACTAGTCGTTGTACCGGAGCCTTAGAGGACTGGGCGTTTTGGATGAGATTGATAATATGAGCCAAAGTTGAGTCTTGGCCCACACGGGTCGCCAAAACATGGATTAATCCGTCCGCATTGATGGCCCCACCCGTGACAGAATCCCCCAAACTTTTCAACACAGGAAGACTTTCTCCGGTGAGCAGACTTTCATCCATGGAGGTTTCCCCCTTGGTGATTTCACCATCGACCGGAACCCGTTCACCGGGGCGAATGACCACGGTATCGCCGCTTTTCACTTGGGCAGCTGGAATTTCCACAGACGTGCCATCTGCGCTCAAAACCCGCGCCGTTTCAGGACGCAATTTCATCAACGCGCGAATGGCCCCGGTGGTGCCGCGCTTGGCCCGACTTTCCAAAAAACGACCCAGCAAAATTAAGGTGACGACGGTGGCCGAGGCTTCGAAATACAAGTGTCCATCTGCGGCACCGAACAACACCCGCCAAGCGCTCAACAACCACGCCGATAACGTGCCCATCACCACCAGCAAATCCATGTTGCCACTGCCCGATTTCAAGGCCTTCCAAGCGGGGCTATAAAACCGCAATCCGGTCCCAAATTGTACGCCAGAAGCCAAGGCCAATTGAACCCAGCCCGCGACCATCCAATCGACACCTGAAAAGTTAAGAATCATCTGTGTCCAAAGCGGCGCGGTCAGAGCCGTAGCTATGCTTAAATTAATCAAGTCAAGGCGCAGTTTTTGAGCGGCTTTTGCTTCATCCTTAGCGCCAAAGGCTTCGGCGTTGTCGACAACACTGGCTTCAAATCCGGTTTTTTGCACGGCGCGGATAATATCGGGAATCGCCGCCACACCATAGAATACGGTGGCCCGTTCGGTGCTCAGGTTAACGCGCACTTCTGAGACGCCATTAACCTTCTGCACGGCCTTTTCCACCCGCCCCACACACGACGCACAGGTCATACCGTCAATCGCCAGTTCCAATTCGCGTTCTGGAACCGTAAACCCGGTCTTTTCGATGGTGGATTTAAGGACTTCGGCACTGACTTTATCGGTGTCATAGTGAACATCGGCAACTTCGGTGGCCAAATTAACCGAAGCCGTCTCTACACCATCTAATTTTGCCAATTGGCGTTCAATGCGCGCCGAACACGATGCACAGGTCATGCCTTCGATCGGCAACGTGATTTGAATCAAACTTGTCATACTGCTTAAACCTTCTACTGAGATGTAAGCTTACCATAAACCTTCCCATGACAGGAAGGTCAAGGGCATGTTTTCGCACGGGCACAAAGAAATAGTCCTTCTCAAACTGAAATCTTTTGACCATAATACTCAAACTTAAAACAAAAGTTTCAACACATTTCACAATATGGGGCGGTAAGATGAGCGACAGCATTAAATATCTTTTGGGTGAAGATCGTATTCCAAAGACTTGGTATAACTTGGTGGCTGATTTGCCCACGCCCCCGGCCCCCGTTTTGCATCCCGGCACAGGCCAACCGATTGGCCCCGATGATCTGGCCCCGTTGTTCCCCATGGCCTTAATCATGCAAGAAGTCAGTCAAGAACGTGAAATCGAAATCCCCGATCCCGTGCGCGATGTGTATCGCCAATGGCGCCCGGCGCCGTTGTTTCGGGCGCGCAAGCTGGAAAAGGCTTTGGGAACGCCAGCCAAAATTTTCTATAAATACGAAGGCGTCAGCCCCACCGGAAGCCACAAACCCAATACCGCCGTGCCGCAAGCGTTCTATAACAAAGAAGCAGGCACCAAACGCATCACCACCGAAACCGGGGCCGGACAATGGGGCTCATCCATTGCCTATGCCGCCCAACACTTCGGGCTTGAAGTTGACGTTTATATGGTCAAGGTCAGCTATGAACAAAAGCCTTATCGTCGCGCGTTGATGCAGACTTATGGCGCGCGGTGTGTGCCCAGCCCGTCCATTGAGACCGAATCAGGTCGCGCTATTTTAGCTGAAAACCCAGATAGTTCCGGGTCATTAGGTATTGCGATTTCCGAAGCTGTTGAAATGGCCGCCGGACGTGACGACACCAAATATGCCTTGGGCAGCGTGCTGAACCACGTGTTGCTGCACCAAACCATCATCGGTCAAGAAGCCATGGAACAGATGGAAATGGCCGACGCCGAACCCGACATCATCATCGGGTGTGCGGGCGGTGGGTCAAACCTTGCAGGTCTCGCCTTCCCTTATATTGGACGCAATCTGCGCGAAGGCAAAAGTACGCGTGTGATTGCCGTTGAACCCGAATCGTGCCCAACCTTAACCAAGGGCACCTTTGCATACGATTTTGGCGACACAGCCAGCCTGACACCGTTGGTCAAAATGCACACCTTGGGCAGTGCGTTTGTGCCGTCGCCCATCCACGCGGGGGGCTTGCGTTATCACGGCATGTCGCCCTTGGTCAGCCACGTCTTGGATTTGGGCCTGATCGAAGCCCGCGCCTACGGGCAATTGGAATGTTTCCAAGCCGGCGTCACCTTTGCCAAAGCCGAAGGCATCGTGCCCGCCCCAGAAAGCACCCACGCGGTGCGCGGTGCCATTGACGAAGCGTTGAAATGCAAAGAAAGCGGTGAAGAAAAAACCATCCTGTTCTGCCTATCCGGTCATGGTTATTTCGATATGCAGGCCTACACTGACTTTTTCGATGGCAAACTTAAAGACGAACCCCATGACCAAGCTGCCATGGACGCGGCGCTGGCTAAATTACCCAACGTAGTGGCCCAATAAAACGGACATTTAAGGAACCAAACTGATGAGTTCGACCCAAGCCCTCATCCAGCTTTTAGGAGCGGTGGCGTTGATGTTGTGGGGCCTACACATGGTCCGCAGCGGCGTCATTCGTGGGTTCGGGGCCAACTTGCGGTACTTAATCAGCCAAGGTTTGGCAAACCGTTATTCCGCATTGTTGGCGGGCATGGGCGTCACCATGATCGTGCAAAGCAGCACCGCGACGGCGTTGATCGTGGCGTCGTTCACCAGCCGCGGTTTGATGGACGTCGCCATGGCGTTGTCGGTCATGTTGGGCGCCGATGTGGCGACCACGCTGGTTGCGCAAATTCTGTCGTTTGACCTCAGCTTTTTATCCCCGCTGTTGATTTTGGTTGGCGTGATTGTCCATAAATCTTTCAAGGGCAAAGTCTTGCACAGCCAACTCGGGCGCGCCGCCATTGGTTTGGGGTTGATGCTGTTGGCGTTGAGCATCATCGTCAAAACTTCCGAACCAATGCGGGATTCCGAAGTCCTGTTGGCGTTGTTTACGTCGTTGGGGGACGATCCGTTGATCGCCATCATCCTCACCGCCCTGCTCACGTGGGTCGCCCATTCCAGTCTGGCCATGGTGTTGTTGGTGATGTCGTTTGCGGCGGCACAATTGTTGCCCGTTCCGTTGGCGTTGGTGATGGTTTTAGGCGCCAATTTGGGCGGTGTTTTGCCACCGATTATGGCCACCTTAAAAGAAGGCGTGCGAGCGCGGCGCGTGACCTTTGGCAATGCGGCTTTTAAGATTATCGGCGTGATGGCTTGCTTGCCCCTGCTGGATTATATCACTCCGGCGTTGGCACAACTGAGCCCATCTGCCAGCAGTCAGGTGGTTAATTTTCACATGGCGTTCAACCTAACGCTGGCGCTGGTTTTCATTTTTTTAACGCCCGTGTCCGCCAAAATCTTAAAGCAAATCCTGCCCACGCAAAACAGCGGCACGGGGTCCGATCGTCCGCATTTTTTAGATACTACGGCCCTGGAAACCCCCGTCGTGGCGCTGAACTGTGCATCACGGGAAGCCTTGCGCATGGGCGAATACGTCCAAACGATGATCCAGGGCATGATGGTATCGTTGCAAAAAAACGATCCTTACTTGGCCGCGACCCTGATCGAAATGGACGATCTGGTGGATCAATCTTATGAAGACATCAAACTTTACATCTCCAAAACCGCTCTGCAAGAAGTCGGACACGATGAAAGCCACAGAATTGCGGAAATTCTCTCGTTCACCACCAATCTAGAACACAGCGCCGACATTATCGAAAACCTGTTGGAAAAAGTCATCAAATTGTCGAACAAGCAGTTAAGGTTTTCTGATGAAGGTCTGGCCGATATAGGTGAGCTCCACGCAAAAGTCTCCACCAATCTTAAACTGGCCATGACGGTTTTCATGGACGGAGACCTCACCGTGGCGCGGCAATTGATCGAAGAAAAAARMYTSGTCAAYGCSTTYGAACGCAAAGCRTCRGAAAGACACATGGAACGCYTGCGCCAAAGAARCCCCGAAACCGTMGAAAGCAGCGCCATCCACATMGACATGCTCAGCGATCTSCGCCGTTTCCATTCSCACATAGCCGCAATAGCCTACCCMATYTTAGARWCCGCCGGAGAACTCAGAAAGTCTAGGCTGAAAAAACGCCCGAAAAAGAGTGTGGATGATGTTGAGGATGCTTGAGAGCCCGCTTTAACGCTATTCCAGACCTTACAGTCAGGAGGAGTGAGCGAAGCTCAGGACAAGGGGCGCTCCAGCCCCCGGCCAAAGGCCGTAAGCCAAGGGAGCTCCGCTCCCGCCCGGCATTTGAGGGGCGAAGCGAAGCTTCAAGATAGAGTTTGTTGAAGCAAGCGGAATTTTACAGTCAGGAAGAGGGCAGGTGCATGAGAATTAAGTGCGGTGTCATTGTAATTTACTCTCCATATAGTGGTGGAATTTAGTGGCGCAATACTAAATAATGTGCCATTTTGTAAATGAGACTATTTTGAAGGGGGAAGAATCCAAAGTTATGGCTAAAAAAAATAAGAATATTACAAAAAAATTGAAACAAGGCCAAACTAATGGAGCAGATGTATTAATCAGACTTATAGATGCTCTTTACGAATTAGCAAACTCTGGAAATATTATTGGATTGATCCTATTTACATTTTTCACATGGATATTTACGGTTACCATACGTTTACCAGAAAATGATCTTGTCAATTYTATGGGAGGAATGGGTAGCTTTTTTGCTCATGAAAAATTTTATCTTTTAGTAATGTTTATTTTGCTAATGTTATGTACGCTCTTGAAATTTAAACAAGATAGAATATATAAAGCAGAGATACAAAGACTTGTTGAAATACGTAGTAAGCTTATGCATGGCTTAAAAGATGACAAGCTATTTGCAATGAAGGCTCATACGTCGACAGGATTTGACCTGATGGACGGAACGTAAAACCGACTTTGACCTTATGGATAAAACATGATGAATGCCTTAAATTCTCAGATTTTTCTAAATTACGTCATATTATTAACAGCACTTTGGTTTGGTTTATGGTTGTACAATACTTATGTGCGCATGGCAGAATTTGACCGCTACCGTTTTCGCATTTTTGCTTTAAGGGACCGCCTATCAATTTTAATTATGAATGGAGAAGTTAAAGAGGGTTCATTAGAGCACAAAACGCTACTGTCCCTGCTTAATGGTGCTGTTCAATCCATTGGGACCTTCAAGGTAACAATTTTTCTTCGTTTTATTATTCAAATTTCACAAGATGATACACTGCAGAAGCAGATAAAGAAAATTCAAAAGCACCTTTCGGCTAGTAATAACGAAGATTATGCAGAGATTCTTAGTGAGTTTTACTGTCTCATGGATGAAAAAATGAAGAAAGATATCAGGACATTTAAAATCACTGTTTCTTTTCTTAAATTATTCATCGACACCAAAAAGGTTCAGCAAAGACAAGACGTTATCAATCACGCTCAACAGGACATGCGTGATAAGACTATAGCTTTTGGCTCTTGCGCAGTGGTGTAACTTATAACGAATTTAAGGTGAGCTAATCATCCCCTACCCACCCCATCACCTCAAATCAGGCATGACCAGATTTTGCCCTCCTCCTGACTTTGAGATTACGTTTGCTTTAACAGGCTTTTTTTGAAGCTTCGCTTCTGGCCCCTCAGATGCCGGGCGGGAGCGTAGCTCCCTTGGCTTACGGCGCGGAGAGCGCCGGGGGCTGGAGCGCCCCTTGTCCGGACCTTCGGTCCCTCCTCCTGACTGTGAAATCTTGCGATTTGCGCCTCAGCCTACACCGTCATTCCCGCGTAGGCGGGAATCTAGGGCATCATGCATGGTCTTTGAGGCTGTATGGATTCCCGCCTTCGCGGGAATGACGGCTGGGGCGCGGATTATTTGGACGTTTGCCTTTGCGGTAAGTGCACTAAGCATCAATCTTCTCAGCCAAACTACCGCAACAACACCCTTAATCACCCTCCACCTGCCCCATCCCCTTAAATCAGGCAGGGCCTGATTCTGTCCCCTCTTCCTGACTGTAATATTACGCTTGTTTTAACAGGCTTTTTTTGAAGCTTCGCTTCTGGCCCCTCAGATGCCGGGCGGAGGCGTAGCCTCCTTGGCTTACGGCGCGGAGCGCCGGGGGCTGGAGCGCCCCTTGTCCGGACCTTCGGTCCCTCCTCCTGACTGTGAAATCTTGCGATTTGCCTCAGCCTACACCGTCATTCCCGTGCAGGCGGGAATCTAGGGCATCAGGCATGGTCTTTGAGGCTGTGTGGATTCCCGTCTTCGCGGGAATGACGGAGGGGCGTTACGGTGATAGCGCACTTGCGCTTGCCTTGGGTTTTAGCGGCCTTAGGGGCCTTCGGTTTGGCTGCTATTATTTCTGTTTGAATATGCCCCCTCGCCGTCATGACCGGACTTGATCCGGTCATCCACAAAATCAATGGGGTCAGAGTAAATTGATTTCTCGAATTACTGGTTACGGTGACAGTTTACTTAATTATCCTCCACCCACCCCATCACCTTAAATCAGGCATGACCTAATTAGCCCTCTCTTCCTGACTGTAATATTACATTTGTTTTAACAGGCTTTTTTTGAAGCTTCGCTTCTGGCCCCCATCCCTGAAAGCTTCGCTTTCGAAGAAGGGCTAAGGCCTCAGATGCCGGGCGGAGGCGTAGCCTCCTTGGCTTACGGCGCGGAGCGCCGGGGGCTGGAGCGCCGGGGGCTGGAGCGCCCCTTGTCCGGACCTTCGGTCCCTCCTCCTGACTGTGAAATCTTGCGATTTGCCTCAGCCTACACCGTCATTCCCACGAAGGCGGGAATCCATACAGCCTAAAAGACCATGCATGATGCCCTAGATTCCCGCCTTCGCGGGAATGACGGCTGGGGCGCGGATTATTTGGACGTTTGCCTTTGCGGTAAGTGCACTAAGCATCAATCTTCTCAGCCAAACTAC
>NVSZ01000028.1 GCA_002732845.1 Rhodospirillaceae bacterium | reverse complement strand
CGCCGCCTGCGCATCTCTTCCAAATCATCAACAATGTAAAAGAACATTTCCGCCTCGCAAGTCCTTAAAGAAAAGACCCAGAGACAAAAAACCGCAACTCTCAACTCCGGAAGTCCGAAGCGTCAGTTCGTTGCGACAAGACGGTTTTTAGGCCTACCGAGCTCCATAGTCAAATTCTTTTTTCACAAAAGTGTAATCTTCAATAATTTTTTAAGATTTTGGCGGATATGCTTGCTTTATAAGGCATTATTTGGCACAAAAAGGTGTCAGTTATGGGCCCAAAGGGGTCAAAAACAGTGTTTTGCATAGCAGCTATGCGTTTTTTGCATGCCGATTGAGCGTTTTTCAATCTCTTAGCAAGAGGCGCAGGGCTTTTATGCACTTTTAAGGAGTTTTCTAGGACGATGTTGTTACGCGGAATAGCCGTTGCTGTATCTTTTATTGCCGGCGCGGCACTCACAATGAGCTTAACCACAGGCGAAGCGGCGGTGCCGAGCCTTGGCGAAGCTGTCGAATCGTCAGCAAAGTTAGGTCTTGCACCTATCTCTATCGGGAATCGTGCARCTGCGACGGCTCTGGCGTCTTTAGGTATGGGGCGGCCTTTGGTCACAGGGCCGAATGCACAGGATCAACAGCTGAGCGCGCCGTTGGTACCTGTTACCTATCAATCTCCCTATAAAATCAAATCCGGAGACACCCTTGGGCGCATTCTTAAACGCGCCGGTGTTTCGCCGCAAACCGCCGACAAAGCCATCCGTGCTTTAAAGGGTGTATATAAGCCCCGAAATCTGCGGGTCGGCCAAACCATCAATGTTTTGTTTGAATCCCTAGCCTCAACGCCGGGAATCGCCGATCGCTTTAGCGGATTTGAGATTCCCATTGATTATGCCAAAAGCATTCATGTCGGCCCCGCCCCCGAAGGCGGCTTTAAGGCCTTTGAGATTGTGCATGAATTCGCTACCGAGACCRTCATGGCCGAAGGCACCATCGATTGGAGCTTGTTYGCYKCRGGSAMCAAGGCGGGCGTAKCGWCCTCTGTTATGTCTGARYTGGTGCGKGCCTTYTCTTGGGAYGTSGACTTTCAACGYGACATTCGCAAAAACGACCAATTTGAAGTGATGTATGAGCGCAAAGTCGATGACAACGGCAAGGTCGTCTATAATGGGCGCATTGTTTATGCTTCGCTGACCTTGTCTGGCGACTTAAACCCAATCTATTTGCATCAGCTTAAAAACGGCAATTGGGRCTTCTTTGACGATAAAGGCCAAAGCGCCAAAAAAGCTTTGATGCGCACCCCCATCGACGGTGCTCGTCTGAGTTCCAGCTTTGGCAAACGCAAACATCCGGTTCTCGGCTACACCAAAATGCACAAAGGCACCGATTTTGCGGCCCCGCGTGGCACCCCCATTTACGCAGCCGGGGACGGTATCATTGAAAAGTCCGGGCGCAACGGGAGCTTTGGCAATTACATCAAGATTCGCCACAATTCAGAATTTTCCACGGCCTACGCTCATATGAAGTCCATCAAGCGTGGCCGCACAAAAGGCTCGCGGGTCCGCCAGGGCCAAGTGATTGGTTACGTCGGCACCACCGGACGTTCAACCGGGCCTCACCTGCATTACGAAATGCTGAGAAATGGTCGCCAAACCAACCCCATGCGCGTCAAGATGCCCTCTGGCATCAAATTGAAGGGGGAAGAGCTCAAACGCTTCATGATCACGCGTGACGGCATTCAGACCTTGCAAGCCCGGGCAAAGAGCCCGGCAACAAAGGTTGTCGCGGAACGTTAACGAAGGCTGTCACAAAAAATTAAAAGGGAGAGACCTTACTGATTAAGGTCTCTCCCTTTTTTAGTGCTCACCTCACAAACGCCATACGGATCAATCCGCAGACGGAGACTGGCATTCTTGAAAAACACGCGCCGTGCAATGTTCACAAACYCCCTTGCGACGGAATAGACGTCGCAAGGTTTGCAGGGCTAATTTCTTTTCGTCAAAGAAATGCCCATTGTTAATTTCACGGATCAAATGTGATTTGGCCATAGATTGATAGACACCCGGTTTAAGGCCACAGAAATACAATCCCCCGCCCTTTTCTTCCAAATGTTGAGCCAGATGCAAGAGCATTTCAGAACCGCTGAGATCCACCAAGTTAATGCCCGCGCCCATCACCAAAATGTGCTGAACACCTTGTTTTTCAGAAATGTCATAGAGTTCTTTTTCAATGTGGTTAAGTGAGCCGAAATAGATCGACATATCCACACGGACAATTTTCAAATAGGGGCATTCCGCYAAAGGTTTGGTGGCCACATCGGWCAAAATCAAACGGTCATAGCGGCGATCCACATCGGGTGCCAGGGTCACGATTTCCGGGAACGACGTGCGCGCCAAGAAGATCACCAGCGACACCAATACGCCCATATAAATCGCAAATTCCAATTCCAAGAACAATGTGGAAAAGAATGTGGTCAACAAAATCGTGGTCTCGCTTTTCGACGACACCAAAACGTGTTTAATCTGGGTCATGTCGATCAAGTTCATGGCCACCACCAAGATCACGCCCCCCATGGCGGCCAACGGCAGATAAGCAGCCAACGGGGCCACCATCAACACCACACCCATCAGGAAGATGGCGGCAAAGATCGCCGACAATGGTGTTTGCGCCCCAGCGGCATAGTTCACACCCGAACGGGTGAAGGAGCCGGAACCGGCATAACTGGACAAAAAGCTACCAATAATGTTGGACAAGCCTTGGCCGACAAATTCCTGACTGCTGTCAATCCGCTGGTGGGATTTTGCGGCAATCGAACGACTGATGGAAACAGCTTCAATCAAACCCAACAGGGCTACGGCAAATGCTTGCGGTGCCAACGCCTTCATGGTGGCGAAGCTAAAGGTCGGCATGCTCAACGGCGGCAATTGCGCCGGAATTTCACCAACAACCATCACACCATGGGCGGAACCATCCAAAACATAAGACAAAATACTGCCCGCGATCAAAGCCAACAGCAAATTAGGAATCTTTGGCTTAAAGCGCTTAATCGCAACGGCCAGAACCAAGGTCAGCATGGCCACGGCAAAAACATAACTGTTAAAGGAGCCAATGCCATCCCAGAGATTCACCCACGTGTGCAAAAAGCTGTCGCCGCGGGCGGCCTGTACGCCCAAGACGTTTTTCATTTGCGAGGTCGCGATCAAAATCGCGGCCCCGGCGGTAAAGCCCACAACCACCGTATGCGAAACAAAATTCACCAACATGCCCATGCGCGCCAGACCAAAAGCCAGCTGATAAGCCCCGGCCAAGAACGTCAACGTCAGGGTCATGGATACAAATTCAGGTGTGCCCGGTGTCGCGTGCCCACTGATTGCGGAAAAAACCACAATCGAAATCGCTGTCGTCGGTCCCGAAATCAAATGCCGAGATGAGCCAAACAAAGCGGCAACAATCGGCGTCACCATCGCGGTGTATAAACCATATTGCGGCGGCAATCCGGCGATCATGGCAAAAGCCACGCCTTGTGGCAGAACAATTACAGCACCGGTAAAGCCGGCGATGATATCTGCACGCAGGGTTTCCTTGGTGACCATCGGCCACCAAACAAGGAACGGAAACAGATTTTTGAGAGACGACAACATAACGGGGGGGCCTTTATATTAGAAAAGCACAATATACTATTTTTGCTCGGTGAGTCTAGGTTTTTCCCCACTTCGCGTAGGGTTTGGCGCAAAAGACCACCAAACCCCTTATGAAGTCAAGCCATAGGCCTTTGTTTTATTCGTTTTAGGCTTAATAAGCCTATTTCCCGCAAATGGCTTTAAGGTTTTGCCATTGAATATCGCTTAACGTCCAACCCATCGATGATGGTGATTGAATTTCACGCGCAAGGGCTTCGCGAATATCGCTGGCGGGGTGTGAAGACAACATGGTGGGGATTTTAAAAAAGGAGACTTTGCCTTCGTCTTCTTTATCTTTCAAACGTTCAAAAAACCGGGCGATGCCCGCCGTGCTGATATTGGCCCGACGTAAGATCGCAATGGCATCGATATCGGCTTGGCGTTCGGCTTCGCGGCTGTGGGACATCATCATCATCAGATTTGATAGATTGCCCATGACGTTGCCGCCGAACATCATGTCTGACAACATCTGAAAACCAAAACCACGCACAACACCGTGCAGACCGTGGCGATGATCCACGTGCGCCATTTCATGGGCCAGCACGCCCGCAAGCTCATCGGAACTTTCGGCCTTATCAATGAGGCCCCGAAAGATAAATATATGTCCGCCGGGCAGCGCCATGGCATTGACCATATCGTTATCGATCACCTTAACCTGATAAGCAAAAGGGCCAAAACTGTGCGTCGCCAAATAAGCCATCATGTCGTTCAAGGCTTTAACGCCTTTATCCACCGTGCATTTATTTGATTTTTCATCCTTGGAAAACAGCGCCTGAATGTCCTTGGCATACCCTCTGCCGATGTTTTGTTCTGTTTCATAAGGGATCAGCGCGACCACCGCCGAAGCCATCAGCGGAATAGACACATATGCCCCCAAAATCAGCGTCACCGTCACCGCAACGGATAGGCCCATATTGCGCAAAGTGCGTTGTTTTTGGCTGTCGATATTAGGCGCGCGCTTTTTTAAGGCCTGAAAAGCTTTGGGTGCAGTCAAAACAAGACGAGCCGCGCTGTCTTTCACCACCAGACGGGTAATGCCTCCGCCTTGATCTGACAGATTTATGGCTTGATAAGACCATTGATCTATCACCTGCCCGTCTGCATCAACGATATCTAATGCCTCTGCATACAGGTGAACCGTCACCGCATGGCGTACCGCGGTTTGACCATCATAATATGTGGCGTCAAACGTCTGCACTTTTATATGCCGCCCACATCAAAGGCATCCGCTAAGCCCTCGCCATGGGAAGGCCTGTCTTGCGTGCTTTGCAAAAGCTGAGAGAAATCACCATCACCGACCAGACCAACATGGCGTTCAACAAAATTCAGATACCGCTTAACCGCCCATGGTAAAGCCAGGCCAACTGTAAAAAAGACCAGCAAGCTATTGCTCACGGTTAACCACATAAAACCGAAGCCCGTATTGGTGCTGGTCAAGGTATGCCCATGAAATTGCGTGCTGGAAATGAAATGATTATAAGCCCGCCCACGATACCATAAAAAGGCCAAACCAATGGGAATAAGGCCTAAATACATGACGAAGATCATATTAATCAGAGCTTGAATTTCTTCTGGATTAGAGGGCGTTCCCTCGCTTGTCGTTTTAAATATTGTTTGAAAGTCTAAAAGGTTCATCGACATGATGGATACCGTGATCATGTACAAAAGCCCAATCGCCCACACCACCAAAAAAGAACGATAGAGCTTTTTAACGCTGGGTGAAAAGCCAAAGGGTTCGTCACCGACCCAAGTGTGTTTCATTTCATAGCGTTTTAACCACACGCTGCACACCGGCCAAGCAAGGCCTAGGGTTAAAAGTGTTACGCCATAAGAGGCAATCACCATCAAACCATACTTGACCGACGAGCCCGTTTGCGAGCTGTAAATCCCGCGCCAATGGGTGCGGGTCAAGCGGTAACGCCGCGCCCGAAAAAAAGCGACGCCGACCAGAAAGACGATGATCAAGCCTTGCGCTGCGGCCAAGACCAGACGCGCTTGTTCATGATCCCCCGCAAGCAGGCCATCGACAATGCTAATCACAGCAAATAAGGGAAATAAAATCAGGAAAAACACCACCAGAAAGCCAATGAAGAGCTCTTTGCCAGTCCCGCTGTATTCCAACCGATCCCCCATAATTTCGATATTGCCCCAGATATATCGACGCAACCGGGTTTTCCCCCAAAACCGATAAATGCCAAGGGTCAAAACCATCAAAATCAAATTGACGATATAGATTTTCAACAAATCAAAGCCCGCCACATGGCTTTGGATAAGCGCCCGCGTTTGCGGAACGGTAGACCGTCTTAGGTCATTCGATACATCTGTTTCCAAAATTTCTCCCACACAAACGAAAACAACTTTTTAGACCTTACCTGAATTTTATCACACTCATACAACATGTAAATTGTTGTACTCTTTTTAATGCACCGTTTTCATGAACTTGAGGCATACTGACCTTATACGTTTAACGATTAAAGCGAAATATAATGACCGTTGATCTTTCCTATACCGAACAAGGCTTGGCCCAAGGCCCGCCGATTGTGATTTTACACGGGCTTTTTGGTTCTAAACGCAATTGGGGTGCGGTGGCAAAGGCCCTTTCGACGACCCATCGTGTATTCACCTTAGACCTGCGCAACCACGGTGAATCGCCTTGGCTTAAGGGCATGACCTATGAGGCTCTGGCCGCCGATGTGGCGCAATTCATCTATCATCATGGGTTGGAGCCCTGTACCGTTTTAGGCCATTCCATGGGCGGAAAAACCGCAATGATGTTGGCGTTGCGCAAACCCGAACTGGTCAGCAGACTGGTGGTGGTGGATATTGCCCCGGTGCAACGTGAAACTGATATCGGCGCTTATATTAAGGTCATGGCAAACGTACCGCTAAAATCCTGTGCATCGCGCAAAGATGTTGAAGACCACATCAGTCATGCCGTGACCAACGTCGGCATTCGCCAGTTTTTGCTGCAAAATTTGGTACGCGAAGACCACAAATTTCATTGGCGCCTAAACCTTGCGGCCTTGGATTCAGGGCTAAAAGACATTGCTGACTTTAAGGCCCTGCCCCACGAAGTGAATTACCCCGGCCCCACCCAGTTTATTGCAGGGGGAAAATCGGACTATATTTTACCCCATCACAAAAGCACCATAAAAACCCTCTTCCCCAAAGCCGAGATCACCACCATCAAAGGGGCCAGCCATTGGGTGCACGCCGAAGCTTTTGATGATTTTATGGACGCACTGGATACATTTTTAAAGAGCACCTAAGGGGGTTATGACCAGCCCTTAATCGCCACGCCATTAATCATCAATCCATCATCCCCAGCCGACACCTTCACTTCATCGCCATCCTTGACCTTGCCTTCTAAAATCTGGCTGGCCAATGGGTTTTGCAGGGCGCGTTGGATGATGCGTTTTAAGGGGCGCGCGCCATAGACGGGATCGTAGCCTTGGTCTGCGATCCATGATTTTGCGGCTTGGTCCATATCCAGTTTAATTTTGCGGTCATCCAACAAACTGAACAAGCGCGCCAATTGGATATCGACAATGGCATCCATATGGTTTCTGAACAGACGGTGAAACAAGATGACCTCGTCCAATCGGTTTAAGAATTCCGGACGGAAAGAGGCGCGCACGATGTCCATGACGGAATCTCGCAATTCGGATGAATCGTGGCCTTCTTCTTGAGCCGCCAAGATTTCTCCGCCTAAGTTAGAGGTCAGAATAATCACCGTATTTGAAAAATCAACGGTGCGGCCTTGACCGTCGGTCAGGCGACCATCGTCAAGAACCTGCAACAACACGTTAAACACATCGGGGTGTGCTTTTTCGACTTCGTCAAACAAAATCACTTGGTAAGGGCGACGGCGAACGGCCTCGGTCAAGGCTCCGCCTTCGTCATATCCTACGTACCCCGGAGGCGCCCCAATCAGCCGCGACACCGCATGTTTTTCCATGTATTCCGACATATCAATCCGCAACAGCGCACTGTCATCGTCAAACATAAATCCGGCTAAAGCTTTGGTCAGTTCGGTTTTACCGACTCCGG
The DNA here is from genome assembly GCA_002732845.1 of Rhodospirillaceae bacterium. Taxonomy (GTDB): domain Bacteria; phylum Pseudomonadota; class Alphaproteobacteria; order Rhodospirillales; family Magnetovibrionaceae; genus JANLGW01. Next base: position 22,312 of record NVSZ01000028.1, on the reverse strand, counting down.
TGGGGCCTAAAAACAAGAACGATCCGATGGGGCGACTTGGGTCTTGTAATCCGGCGCGCGCCCGGCGCACCGCATTGGCAACCGCGCCCAACGCTTCTTCTTGCCCAATCACGCGTTTGCGCAGGGCTTCTTCCATATGCACCAATTTATCGCGTTCAGATTCCAACATTTTGTCGACCGGAATACCCGTCCAGCGGGACACCACCGTGGCGATATGAGCCTCGGTTACGGCTTCATCGACCATCCGGTTATTGTCGGTTTCTTCGGCTTTTTCCAATTGTTCTTCAAGTCTTGGGATCTGCTGATATTGGATTTCCCCCACGTCTTCGTAGCGACCTTCGCGCATGGCTTTTTCCAATTCCATGCGCGCGTGATCCAATTGTTCTTTAAGACGTGTGGCCCCGGCCAAGGCGTCTTTTTCGCTTTGCCATTCAGCGCCCAATGCATTCGCCGTGACTTCCAGTTCGCTAAGCTCTTTGGACAATGTTTTGAGACGGTCTTGAGAAGCCGTGTCACTTTCTTTTTTCAAAGCTTCGCATTCGATTTTCAGCTGGATGACTTTGCGATCCAACTCGTCTAATTCTTCGGGTTTAGAATCCACCTGCATACGCACTCGAGATCCGGCTTCGTCCATCAAATCGATGGCCTTGTCCGGCAGGAAGCGGTCGGTGATATAGCGGTTTGACAAGGTTGCCGCCGCCACCAGTGCCGCATCATGAATGCGCACTCCATGATGCAATTCGTACTTTTCTTTGATTCCCCGTAAAATGGAAATGGTGTCTTCGACGGTTGGTTCAGATACAAACACGGGCTGAAAACGGCGCGCCAAGGCGGTGTCTTTTTCAACATATTTTCGGTATTCCGTTAAGGTCGTCGCGCCAACACAGTGCAATTCGCCCCGCGCCAACGCGGGCTTGATCAGATTGGATGCATCCATTGAGCCTTCGGCGGCTCCGGCACCAACCAAGGTGTGCATTTCATCGATAAACAAAATGACTTGGCCTTCAGCCGTTTCAACATCTTTGAGGACGGCTTTTAAGCGTTCTTCGAATTCACCACGAAATTTTGCACCTGCCACCAGCGCCCCTAGGTCCAACACCAGCAAACGTTTGGTTTTCAGGGGTTCAGGAACATCGCCGCTGACAATACGGTTGGCAAGGCCTTCGATGATGGCGGTTTTACCCACGCCCGGCTCACCAATCAAAACCGGATTGTTTTTGGTGCGGCGGCTGAGCACTTGGATGGTGCGACGAATTTCTTCATCACGACCAATCACAGGATCAATTTTTCCTTCGCGCGCGGCTTCGGTCAGGTCGCGTGTAAATTTGTCCAACGCGTCATATTGATCTTCGGCGGAGGCACTGTCGGCGGTGCGTCCCTTACGCATATTTTCGACTTCACGGTTTAAGTTTTGCGGTGTTGCGCCGGCGTCTTTTAGAATCTTGCCAACGTCCGTTCCAGAGGCCAAAGCCAAAGCCAACAACAAGCGTTCAACGGTGACAAAGCTGTCTCCGGCTTTGGTTGCTAAATCTTCGGCATTGGAGAGAACTTTACTCATACCACGGGTGGTATAAACTTGTCCGGCCCCTTCGCCGCTTACTTTGGGCAATTTTGACAGGCCCAATTCGGTCGCTTGCAAAGCCGCCTTTGCATCGCCGCCCGCCGCATCAATCAGCTTTGCACACAGGCCTTGTTTGTCATCTAAAAAGACTTTTAACAGATGCAAAGCTGACAGTTGTTGGTGATTTTCGCGCGTGGCAAGGCCTTGCGCAGATTGCAAAAACCCCTTTGAGCGTTCCGTAAATTTTTCGAAATTCATAACGTATTCCTTTATGACAACGTGTTTAAATCCCGTATCGGCAATTCAAACTGTTTCATGTATCCTTAGCAAAGATATGGTCTTATATTTTAGGCCCGCAACCTTTACACAACGGAAAGACTTTATGAACCTCAGCGAAATTTGGCGTTATCCTGTGAAAAGCCTGACCGGGCAAAGCATGGACCGGGTGGTCTTAAATCCAGGTATGGGCCTGCCCCATGACCGTCGTTGGGCGTTGGCGCGCCCGGATGGTCAGGCCGCAACGAACACCGATTGGCACCCAAAATCGCAGTTTTATGTGATGGTGCGCGAATATGGTTTGGCCGAACTCAAGTGCCAGTTTAATGACCTATCCGGGCTGTTTAGCCTTGAAGGTCCAAACGGCCTTAAGGCATCTGGAAACCTCGCCAGTCCCGAAGGCCGAGCTGAAATCGAAGCCGCCGTGGCCACCCATTTAGGCTTAAGCACAGACAAACGCCCGGTTTTAAAAGAAGCCCAGAAAATTGGTTACTTTGATACTACCGAAGGTCCTGTTTCACTTTTAAACATGGCGAGCCTTCGCATCTTGGAAGACACGATTGGACAAAGCATAGACCCAAAGCGTTTTCGCATGAATTTTTATGTTGAAGGGGCCGAGGCTTGGTGTGAGCCAAAGTGGCTGGGCAAACGGGTGCGCATTGGCAAGACCGTAGTTTTGCATGTCACAGAAAACACTGGACGGTGCAAAGCCACCCATGTCAATCCCGCCACGGGTGAATTGGACCTGAAAATTTTGCACGCCATAAAGCACAATTTTGGCCACACCAACATGGGTGTTTACGCCAAGGTCATTGAAGGCGGATTAATCCAACCGAATGATGAAATCGAAATTTTAGAGTAAAGCTATTCGCCTGCCGAAACCGGTTCTTTTTCAGAAGCGGGAGCAGGTTCAGTAGCTTCTTTTGCCACTTCTTTAACCGGAGCTGGCTTTTTTGCTCGCGCAGGTTTTTTCGCTTCTTCTTCGTTTTTAGCGGCAGCTTCTGCGGCTAAGGTTGCTTCGTTTTTAGGAGCATCCTGTTGCGGTTGCGGGCGCGGATTGCGAGGGCGACGACTACGTCTGGGTTCGCGGGGCTCGCGCGGTTCGCGGTTATCACTTTTTTCGGTGTCGTTATTTGCGTTTGCACTGCTGTTCTCAGAACCGTTCGCAGAACCACTTTCCGCTTTTGGCTCTTGTTCGGCATCACGTTTTGCCGTTTGTTCGGCCTGATTTGCATTTACAATGCGATAATAATGTTCCGCAAATTGAAGACAAGATTCCGCTTTTACACGATCGCCAGCCGATTGAGCATCACGGGCCAATTGCAGGTATTTATCCAACACCTGTTGAGCCGAACCCCGAACCTTAACGTCCGGGCCGTTGCTGTCGTATGAATTATTACGATTTCCGCGCCGCGCGTTGTTGTTATTGTTGTTGTTATTACGTCCACGGGGTCGGCGTTGGTTTGAACCTTGTTTCATAATCTTCTTGTTTTCTTTGCTGTTGCACAGCTTTTGATTTCCATTTTGGAAAATGATCCAGCACCAAACGTTAAACTCAAATTCCACAAAATGAGGTGCGGAACTTTAAAACGAGGTTGAAGGAATGATTTAGGATTTCAGCAAATATAAAATGCTATCCCCGAGCGACCCTTGGCCGCTGTTACAAAGTAACCCTACCCGTATTGGGGCGGTTTTCCAACCTTTTTTTCAACATTTTTTAAGCACATTTTCAATGAATTAGACATTTCAGGGCCTTAAAAATACAGACCAGCCACCACGCGCGCGATTCCCGACAGGTCTGGGTACTGTTCAAGACCGCGAAATCCCGCCGAAAGCAAAAGAGCTTCAACATCGTCGGCTTGGCCTATTCCAACCTCGAACAACACCAAACCCTTAGGCGTTAACATTTGCGGCAATTGGGCAATAATTTCCCGATACGCATCCAAACCATCAGCCCCACCCACCAAGGCCGTTCGGGGCTCAAAAACGCGAACATCGGCGTCCAGGTCTTGCATATCGGCTTCGGGAATATACGGCGGGTTCGAAACCACCACATCAAATCGACCATGTTGCCAATTGCCATCTCGCCAGTCGGCAATTTTAAATTCCGCCCGATCATCAAAGCCCAGTTTTTGCGCATTATGCAGGGCAACGTTCAGGGCGTCATCGCTGATGTCCACGCCCAGCCCGCGCGTGGTTTTCCATTCACTCAGCAAGCTCAACACAATGCAACCCGAGCCAGTGCCAAGATCCAAAATACGTTTTGGCTGCTCCTTCACTCTGGCAAGGGCCGCTTCGATCAATGTTTCTGTATCGGGTCTGGGGGTCAGCGTCGCGGACGTTACCTTAAACGATAAAGACCAAAATTCACGCACGCCCAATATTTGGCTGATGGGTTCTAAACCAGCACGGCGTTTGACAAATCCTTCGAAAATGCTGGCTTCAACCGCGCTTAAATCGCGGCCACTTTCGGCCAGCACGCGTTCGGCTCCACCACCCAAAACAGCCCCCAACAACAGCCGCGCATCCAAGCGCGCGGTATCGATGCTAGCTGTCTGAAAACGTTGAAAAGCATCGTGGAACGCTGCGTCAACCGACAGAGGCATCACGCCCCCAAATCAGCCAAACGTCTGGCCTGATCTTCGGTACCCAACGCATCAACCAGTTCATCCAAATCGCCTTCCAATACCCGGTCCAACTTGTGCAAAGTCAAATTGATGCGGTGATCGGTGATGCGGCCCTGGGGAAAGTTATAGGTGCGAATGCGTTCGGAACGATCGCCCGAACCGACTTGCCCTTTGCGCGATTCCGCACGTTCCCGGTCCAATTCTTGGCGTTGATGATCATAAAGCTTTGACCGCAGCATGGTCATCGCTTTTTCTTTGTTTTTGTGTTGCGAACGTCCGTCCTGACACTGCACCACAATACCCGATGGATTGTGCACAATGCGCACCGCACTGTCGGTGGTGTTGACGTGCTGACCACCCGCACCTTGGGCGCGGTAAGTATCAATGCGTAAATCTTCGGTGCGGATTTTAATGTCCACGTCTTGGGCTTCGGGCAGCACCGCCACCGTCGCCGCAGACGTGTGAATGCGTCCGCCGGATTCTGTTTCAGGCACCCGTTGCACCCGGTGTACACCACTTTCAAATTTCAATTTGGCAAACACCCCGCGACCGGAAATACTGGCGATCGCTTCTTTGTATCCACCGATGCCCGTCTCGTTAACGTCCATCAGCTCGAATTTCCAGCCCTGATTATCGGCGAAACGTTGATACATGCGCATTAAATCAGCGGCAAACAAAGCCGCTTCGTCGCCGCCAGTTCCGGCGCGGACTTCTAAGATCGCGTTACGTTCGTCGGCTTCGTCTTTGGGCAAAAGCAAGATCTGCACGTTTTGTTGAAGCTCTGGCAATTGACTTTTAAGGTCTTGAATTTCGGCTTCGGCTAATTCTTTCATATCCGGATCATCACCGCTTTCGGCGAGCATTTCGGCCGCCCCGATCAAATCATCGCGGGCAGTTTCCAACGCCACAATGGCTTCGACCACGGGAGTCAGTTCCGCATATTCTTTCGACATGGACTGAAACTTTTGCGGATCAACGTCGCCTGTTGACATCAACGCGCTGAGCTCTGAATGACGGTCCTGAACGATTTTTAGGTTTTCTTCTAGGCTCACGATTTGTCCTCTTTAAGGTCGAATAATTTTTCCAAGGCGTACTCTAACTGAGCCCACTTTATTTCGTCGTTAGCGGCAATCTCGCGCATCGCTTCGGATGGTCCGTGCAACAAGCGTCCAATCAAAAGCCGGGTTGCTTTTTCGGCATCTCCACCCCCATCAATCAGAGCTTTGGTGCGTTCGTTTTCAAAATGTAGCCTCAACTGGGTGAGGGCCGGAACGGCGGTGCGTTCGGCTCGATTATTTAAAAAGACCTTCACGTCTTCATCAATAATTTTCTGGGCCTGTTCCAGTTCCAATTCCCGTCCGGCGCGCCCCTTTAAAGCCACCTGTTCCAGATCACCTAGGCCATAAACAAAGGCTTCATCGACCAAGTCTACGTCGTCGTCTAAATCACCGGGAACCCCGGCATCGACAATAAATAAAGGTTTGTAACGGCGTTTTTTGATGGCGGCTTTGACCGGGTCTTTTTTCAATCGAAACGTTCTGGACCCCAGTGCCGACAATATAATGTCACTATCAATCAGCAACTGATCCAAATTGTTGAAATCCCCAACTTCGGCGTCCAGTTCACGGGCCAAATCGGTGGCGCGGTAGGCCCGTTGATGAACGATGGTCAGTTTGCCAAGGCCCGCTTCCTTAATTTCATGGGCGATCAATTCCCCCATATCCCCCGTGCCGATGAGCAATCCGTTGCATTTGGATAAATCACCAAATACGTCACGGGCGATTTGAATGGCACTGGCCGCCATGCCGACCGGGCCTTCGCCAATTTTAGTTTCGGTACGCACACGTTTTGCCGCACTGTAGGCCGCTTGCATCAATGTTTCCAACGGCGCTTTGACAAAGCCCGCATCACGCGCCAAACGGTGGGCTTGTTTGACTTGTCCCAAAACCTGAGGTTCGCCAATCATCAAACTATCCAGTGACGCGGTGACGGAAAAAACATGCGTGACCGCCGCTTGATCGGTAACGGTATAAGTTTGTTCTTTTAACTCATCAACACTGCATTCGCCTTCGTCTGCCAAAGCGGTCAACGCGGCGGCTTCAAAAGCATCTGGGTCAGCGGTGAAGCCAATCACTTCGACCCGGTCACACGTCGCCAAAAGCACCRCTTGATCGATACCGTCTTGTTCCATTTTAGACAACAATACGGGCAAGTTTTGATCTTCGACAAAAATGCGGTCGCGCATCATCATGGTGCTGGAATGATGATTGGCCCCAACCACAATGGGCCGGRCAGATGTGCTGTTCACATCATCCATATCAGCTTGCATCTTTCACGCCGTAGCGTTTTTCAATATAGTCTTCGACCATCACTTTGAACTGACCGGATAAATCTTTGCCTTTTAAGGTGGCGACTTTTTCACCATCGATAAACACCGGGGCCGAGGGCGTTTCGCCCGTGCCCGGCAAAGATATACCGATGTCAGAATACTTGCTTTCGCCGGGGCCATTGACGATGCATCCCATGACCGCCAATTTTAAATCTTCGACGCCCGGATATTGCTCGCGCCATTTTGGCATTTGCACCCGTACATAATTTTCAATATCCAACGCCAATTCTTGAAACAGCGAGGATGTAGTGCGCCCGCAACCCGGACACGCGGTGACTTGGGGAAGGAAACTGCGCAGATGTAAACTTTGCAAAATGCTTTGGGCCACGCGAACTTCGCGTTCGCGGACGCCGCCGGGTTCAGGTGTCAATGACACCCGAATGGTATCGCCRATRCCTTCGGACAACAAAACCGACAGTGCGGCGGTGGACGCGACAATGCCTTTGTCGCCCATGCCGGCTTCGGTCAGGCCCAGATGCAGGGCAAAATCAGACCGAGACGCCAGATCGCGATATACATCAATCAACACCGGGGCTTCGGAAACTTTGCACGAAATAATGATACGGTCTTTGCCCAAGCCCAATTCAACCGCTCGGTTTGCACTGTCTAAGGCACTGCGCACCAAGGCTTCACAGGTGATCGCTTCGGGCGACAACGGATCGGACCGTTTGGCATTTTCGTCCATCAATTGTTGGGCTAGGTCTTGATCCAGACTGCCCCAGTTCACACCGATGCGCACGGCTTTGCCCAGCTTTGCCGCCAATTCAATCATGGTTGAAAACTGAGCGTCCTTTTTTTCCTTAAAGCCAACATTGCCGGGGTTAATGCGAAACTTTGCCAGAGCTTCGGCGCACGCCGGGTTGTCGGTCAAAAGCTTGTGGCCGATATAATGAAAATCACCCACCAGCGGAACATCGATGTCCATCGCCAATAATTTTTCTTTGATTTTTGGAACGGCGGCGGCGGCTTCGTTGCGGTCCACCGTCATGCGCACCATTTCTGACCCAGCCTTGGCAAGGGCCGCCACCTGAGCAACGGTTGCCTCTATATCCGCCGTATCGGTATTGGTCATAGATTGCACCACAACCGGATGCCCGCCACCCACCATCACGCCATCAACATCAACGGCAACGGTCGAATGACGAAGGGGTTTAGGCGACAAAGATGCAGTCATTTAGAGTTCCTTATTAAAGGCCCCCGACTAAATCCTGATGTTCACAAAAGGTCATTTGCCGGGTGCACAAAACACGTCGGTGCTAATCCGTTACAGCAGAGCCTGATTTAAGTTTTTCGGGGTCCAGTTCTACATCGCGGCGCACATCGCCAATGCCACCGATGGACGGAACGATTTTGCCGTCCACCAAGAGCTCTAAGGCTCCTGCATTTCCGGTCATCAAATACAAGCCCGCACGGTAGGGGACTTCATATTCGTCGCCTTCACGCAAAAGGCGGGTGAACAACAAACGTTTCACTTTGCGATCACGAACTTGAATCCAACTGTTGGCAAGGGCGCGCACAGTTACGCGGCTTGGCCCTATATCAACAGGTTCTTTTTCGACTGCTGGAGCTTCCGTTACGGGCGTTTCAACAGGAGTTTCAACTGTAGGCGTTTCAACGGCGGCCTCGACCTTAGCGGCTTCAGCTTGGATGGTTTCAACCGCTTCAACAGGTGTTTCARCAACAGGCGTTTCAACAACAGCCCCCTCGACAGGCTTTGTAGCCTCGATCACCTTAACGACTTCTTCAATGACTTTTTCAGGTTCAGCCACGACAATCGTATCTTGAGCCGCGTTGACAATAACCTCTTCGACACGATCTTCAACACTGGGCGTTGTCGTTTCGACTTTGACAAAGGCCTTGGGCATTTCTTTAACTTCTGGAGCCGCCGCCATGTCTTCGGGTACAGGGTCGATGCGTGTCATCACAACATCGTCGCTGTTGGAATTATAATACCAGACACCGTAGGCGACCAAGGCGATGACAACGCCAAGTCCCAATACGGCAGCCCCCGGAACGCCACCTTCGGGGATAGGTTTTGGAAAGCTCAATTGGGTTTTGTCAGCCAAGGCTTTGTCTTCGTCTTTGTAACGACGAACAATTTCCATACCGTCCAAATTTAAGTGTTCGGCATAGCTACGGACAAAGCCAATGGCATAAGCCGTTCCCGGCAAATCGGMATTGCGGCCGTCTTCRATGGCTTCTAAGTATTTTTGACTGATGCGCAAYACSCSGGCSACATCGGCAACYTCRAGACCCTGACTTTTGCGGGYRTCTGAAAGCAATTTACCRACGGCTTCTTGRGCTTCGGTTGCGTCTTCTGCRTCTGYRTTTKTRGCATTCGTSGTCGAATTGTTCACRTCWGTGTCTTTCTTTTAAAGGCCTWTRGCGTGCATTCTGCCTAAGTCCTCGCATAAGTGCAAGAAATTGCGGCTAAATCTTGATATTATGRTCCTTGGCAAAGGCCCGYAAACGTTGGCGAATGCTGGCMCGGGGCATYTCAAGAAGSGAATGAATAAACTGAGCCACCGGGCGCKCSKKCATGGAATTRAYCATTTCCTTGACCGGRCCAAYSGCAGGRGGYGACATRGAMARSYKYCTAAACCCTATRGAAATCAGGGCCATAGCYTCYAAYGGACGRCCKGCWGCCTCGCCRCAAAYGCTRACCGKAACMCCMGCCTGATCACAACTATCGCGRATGGATTTYAAAAAWCCCAAGGCAAAKGGCGACAAAATATCATARCGATTGGCRACATGAGGATTTCCCCGGTCGGYCGCGTATAAAAACTGCATCAAATCGTTAGAACCGATGGAAACAAAGTCCACATAGCCGAGCAGTTTGTCCAATTGCAAGGCCAAAGCGGGGACTTCCAGCATCACCCCGGCATGCACGTGTTCGGGCAATATGGTGCCGCGACTACGTTCGCGTTCCAACTCAAGGTACAACAGCCGTTTGGCTTCGATAAATTCTTCGACTTCGGCAACCATCGGGAACATCACATGGATATCGCGGCCCTTGGCGGCGCGGATCAACGCGCGCAATTGTTGGCGCAAAATGGCGGGGCGATCCAACGAGATGCGAATGGCGCGCCACCCCATGGCCGGGTTTTCTTCGTTCAATTCGCGCCAATAGGGCAGAACTTTATCGCCCCCCACATCGATGGTGCGAAACACCACGGGTTTGCCCCCGGCACGATCCAGGACCTTTTCATACAGCTTGCGTTGGGCTTCGACATCGGGGAATTCAGCGCGCACCAAAAACGGCACTTCGGTGCGATAAAGCCCCACACCATCGGCACCAACTTTTTCAATTTGGTCAAAATCAAATTGCAAGCCCGCATTAATGTTCAGGCTAATTTTCACGCCGTCCAAAGTTTTTGCAGGAACCCCTTTCAGCCGCGCATACTGAGCCTTGATCAAGTCTTTATGTTTTCGCGTTTCGTGAAATTGGTGCTGAATGTCTTCACTGGGGCGCAGCAAGACCTGACTGTTATCGCCATCAACAATAATCGCTTCGCCCGCCCCAATTTTCATCAATACATCGCGGACTTGACCAACCACGGGAATATCCAGCGCGCGGGCCACAATGGCGACGTGGGACGAAGCCGAGCCTTCTTCTAAGACCAAGGCTCTCAATCGCGTATGATCATATTCTAAAAATTCGGCGGGCCCCATATTACGGGCCACCAAAATCATGTGGTCGGGAAGTTCAATTTTGGCTTCGTCGCCTTCATCAATCAAATGACGTAACAAGCGRTTTGCCAAGTCTTCTAAATCATGAACCCGTTCACGCAGATAAGGGTCCGTTGCGGCGCTGAGGCGCGCGCGCATTTCGTTTTTGACTTTGACCACGGCGGCTTCGGCGGTCAGCCYCGTGACCACAGCTTCTTCGGTGCGGCGCAACCACCCTGCGTCCTTGGCGACCATCTGAAAGGCTTCTAAAACATCTGTGTGTTCGCCGCCTTCGCCCTCGGTCAATGGACTTTGGCTCAGCAACGCATCCAGTTGCCCCTGCATAGAATGAAACGCCTGATACAAACGTTCGCGTTCGCGCTCGGGGTCTTCGGCAACCAGATTACCAACGTCAAAATAAGGCTCGTGCAATACCGCCGCACCAATACCCAATCCAGCGTTAAAGGCCACACCTTCCAAACGCAACGGTTTGAGCGCGATACCATCGGTGGGGACCAGTTCTCTGGTATCAATCAGTTCACCGCCCGCAATCATTTCCGCCAAAACCATGGCGACGGTTTGCAAGGTTTCAATTTCTTCATCAATGAACTGGCGCGCCACCCGGTTTTGCACCGCCAAGACGCCGACAACCCGTCCGGCCCGCAGCACAGGAACGCCGACCAGAGAATGAAAAGCGTCCTCACCCGTTTCCGGGCGAAAGGCAAAATTGGGATGGCTTTGAGCATCAGCTAAAGCCAACGGCTGAGCCGAGGCCGCAATAGTGCCGATCAGGCCTTCACCCAAGCGCAATTTAGTTTCATGGACAGAGCCCGGGCTCAGGCCTTGGCTGGCAAACAGTTCTAAAACATCACCGGCCCGGCGCACATACACGGAACAGACTTCCGAAACCATATCGGCGGCAATAACACCTGTGATTTGATCCAGACGATGTTGTGCGGCGCCCTCGCCGGCCATGACATCGCGCACACGCGCCAGCAATCGCCGAGACGTTCCACCACCGGGTGGTCCAGCATGACTGGCCGCTGCGCACATGGGTTGTCCCCGTTTCTGTTGGGTTTAAAAAGTAGGGTTTAAAGGGTACGTCCAGAGAGAGCGTCTTCGGCTTGGCCAATAAGGTCAGAAAATATTTCCGCCATCGGCTGTTCTTTTTTGACCATGCCAACCACTTGACCTGCCATCAAAGATCCACCTTCGACGTCACCATCGATGACCGCGCGTTTTAATGCTCCTGCCCAGAAATGTTCGATTTCCAACTGAGCTTCACCTTGATTTAAGTCGCCCGCATTGAATTTTGCAATCACGCTGCGTTGTTTTTTCATGAACTCTTCGGTTCCGGCATTGTTGATGGCGCGGACCGGAATAACCGGAAAGCGCGGATCAATTTGCACCGTCGACACAGCATCACGTGAAGACGCTCGCATGAAAGCTTTTTTGAAGTTTTCATGGGCAATGCATTCCGTGGCACAGACAAACCGGGTGCCCAGTTGAACACCCGCCGCGCCCATTTCCAAATAACTGACCATGGCTTCTCCACGACCAATACCACCGGCCACAAAGATCGGAACATCGGTGATTTGGGACAGAATTTCTTGGGCCAAAACGCTGGTGGATACGGGGCCAATATGACCGCCTGCTTCACTGCCTTCGATCACCAAAGCATCTGCACCGCTGCGAATTAAACGTTTTGCCAAAACCAAAACCGGGGCAAAGCAAATGACCTTTGCGCCACCTTCTTTAAGTTTTTTAATGATTGTTCCAGAAGGCAAGCCTCCTGCCAACACAACATGCGTGACTTTTTGACGCAAGCACACATCGACCAATTCATCGATCAGGGGATGCATGGTGATCAGATTCACACCGAACGGTTTGTCGGTCATTTCCCGGGTCGCAATAATTTCGGGTTCCAACAATTCAGGTCCCATAGCTCCACAGGCAATCACGCCAAAGCCGCCAGAATTAGACAATGCCGAGACCAAATTGCGTTCGGAAATCCAAGACATGGCCCCGCCCATAATGGCGTAGCGTGTGCCTAAAAATTCACGGCCACGCGCCCAAAGTTTATCGAGTTGTTGTGCTGATGTGGTAGTCATTGTTTAGTCTTCCTCGTCCAGTCCATAAGCCGTGTGCAACGAACGCAGGGCCAGTTCAGTATATTCTTCGGGGATCAAAACGCTGACCTTGATTTCAGATGTTGAAATCACCTGAATGTTGATGCCTTTATCGGCTAAGGCTTGAAACATTTTTTGCGCCACGCCCGCATGGCTGCGCATGCCCACACCAATCACCGAGATTTTAGCAACATCGGCGTCAGAAAGGATTTCGCGGTAACCAAAGTCCTTGGCGTGCGCACGAACGATTTCCAAAGCCCGGTCCAAATCACCCATGGTGACGGTGAACGTCATATCGGTTGATTTGCCATCGTCAGAAACGTTTTGCACGATCATATCAACGTTCACGGAGGCTTCCGCCAAGGGGCCAAAGATCAGCGCCGCGACGCCCGGTTGGTCGGATACGGCGACCAGAGTAATTTTGGCTTCGTCGCGGCTGTATGCGATGCCGCTGATGAGTTCTTGTTCCACGATCTCGTCCTCATTTACAACTAAGGTACCCGGCTCATCCGAAAAACTCGAACGAACTTGCAGGCGAACCCCATGTTTCATGGCGACCTCGACCGAACGCGTCTGCAAGACTTTCGCGCCCAGAGAGGCCATTTCCAACATTTCTTCAAACGTAATGCGGTCCAGCTTTTTAGCCTTCGCAACGATGCGGGGGTCTGTAGTATAGACTCCATCCACATCGGTATAAATATCACAACGATCCGCTTTTAAGGCCGCCGCCAACGCAACAGCAGAGGTATCAGAGCCCCCACGCCCCAAGGTCGTGATCCGGTTATCTGAGCCTAAACCTTGAAAGCCCGGCACCACCGCGACTTCACCACCCCGAAGGCGTTTGAGAATTTCTTCATTTTCAATACCGGTAATGCGCGCCTTGCCATGGGCGTCATCGGTTTGGATCGGCAATTGCCAGCCCATCCAAGACCGCGCCATAATGCCTAAATCCTGCAACGCCAGCGCCAACAGGCCGCTGGTCACTTGTTCGCCCGAAGACACCACCACGTCATATTCGCGGGTATCGTACAACGGCGTGACGGAGGTAACATAATCGACCAATTGGTTGGTCACCCCAGACATGGCCGATACCACAACGGCAACTTGATTGCCGTCGTCGACCTCAGACTTTACACGTTTGGCAACGTTCTGAATGCGCTCTATGTCGCCGACAGATGTGCCTCCGAATTTCATTACAATCAAAGCCATGGGCTATCGTTTGCTTTCAATATATATTTATATAACAGCGTTTTCTTTAAGGCCCGGATAGAAAAGCACTGGAATTTGCGCACAATTGGGCTTAAACCAAGCTTTAAAATAGTTGCCTGAGCGCGTATATATACTCAGATTGCTTAAACCCTGCAAGTGTCGCAAAGGCTATGGCACTTGAATTTTTTATGACACCAACATAAGCGATGTTCCCATGAGCGATTTAACACAGACTTCAAAGACCGGATCAGCCAACCCAGAAGACGTCGCGCGTTTTACTCGGATGGCGGATGCATGGTGGGACCCGACGGGTAAATTTCGCCCCCTGCATCAGATCAATCCGGTGCGCATCGAATTCATTTTAAACAATGTGTGCAAGCATTTTGGGCTGGATTCCTCAAGCGACCAGCCCTTCAAAGGCTTAGACATCTTGGACGTTGGCTGCGGTGGGGGATTGTTATCGGAACCTATGGCGCGTCTAGGGGCCAACATGACCAGCATTGATGCGGGCGATAAAAATATCGAAATTGCCAAAATTCATGCGGCTCAAAGCGGTCTAGACATTGAATACTTAAACGTTCTGCCCGAAGACTTAGCCACYCAAGGCCGCACATTTGATTTGGTTTTGAATATGGAAGTCATCGAACATGTGGCGGACCCGGAACTGTTCATCGCCGCCAGCGCGTCTGTCCTGAAAGACAATGGGTGCATGGTTTTGTCGACCATGAACCGCAATTTAAAATCTTTGATGTTGGCCAAAGTCGCCGCAGAATATATTTTGCGGTGGTTGCCCGTGGGCACGCACGATTGGAAAAAGTTCTTAAAACCCAGCGAATTGGCGAACTTGATCCGCCCGCACGGTTTGAACTTCACCGACCTTCAAGGCATTGTATACGCGCCGCTCAGCGACAAATGGTCGCTGTCAAAAACGGATTTAGATGTAAATTACGTCGGCTTTGCGACAAAAGATTAATCTGAACGATCACTGTTGTGAGAACCGCTGGGCTGACCTTCGACGTCCGCGACATCTTCGTCTAGGGCGACGTCGTCACCTTCAATGGTTTCAGTGACGTCTTCAATGGTCTGCGTTTCTGTGACTTTGGTCGACCTAACCTCAACACGCTCAACAGCAYCAAAATTATCTTCGGCATAATTGCGAAGTTTGCCAACGGCTTCCAAGATTTGCTGAGCCACTTCATGGGCGCGCGCATGGATGTCTTCGTGTTGTTCAGGCTGGTTTTGCTTTTTGGCACTTTTAGCCGTGACTCTTGAGATATTGGTCGAACCACAATAGGGGCATTCGATCAGACCAATATTGGCCTGTGCATCACAAGCTAGGTCATTTTTAAACCAAGCCTCAAAGGCGTGCTCGTCGTGACAGTGAAGCTGAAGTGCAATCATTTTAAAAACCCGTATTATTAGTCAAAACAATGCCGAACGTTGCCGCCTGTGCTACAACGTTTAGGCTTTCTTCAGCAAATCATAAGGGTGCAAGAGTTAACAAATGTCCAATATCGATGAAAAGAGATCAAAACATCTGAAAATCACCAATCCCAGCCCCTGGGTCAGCCGTTGGGCGGATCTGGTGAAAAAAAACGGCACGGTTTTGGATTTGGCCGCAGGCGGGGGACGACATGGTCGGTTTTTTTTGGACCGGGGAAACCGGGTGACCTTGGTGGATAAACTCACCGATGCGCTGGCCGATTTAGAAGCCGACGCGAACGCCAAAATCATCACCGCCGATTTAGAAGACGGCTCCCCTTGGCCCTTGGGCGCGCAGAAATTTGATGCGGTAATTGTTGTAAATTACCTGTACCGCCCGATCTGGCCGCAAATTTTGGACAGTTTAAAGCCCGGCGGCGTACTGATTTATGAAACCTTCGCCATGGGCAACGAGGCTTATTCACGTCCACGCAACCCAGATCACCTGTTAAAACAAAGCGAATTGTTAGATATTTCTGAAAATCGTTTACAGGTGATTGGCTTTGAACAAGGCTTGGTCACAAATGCCGACATTCCGGGCGTTAAACAGCGTCTCTGTGCCATTAATGATCTAAACCAAGTTTACCCCATGTGAGAGTGACGGGACTTTGGCGCGCACTTCTTCGACGAGGTTCATGTCAATATCGGCGATGATAATGCCGGGCTCATCTTCTCCGTCGGCCAAGACCCTGCCCCACGGATCGATGATCAACGCATGACCATAGGTTTTGCGATCACCAAAGTGCGTTCCGGTTTGCGCCGCGGCAAACACATAACAGCCGTTTTCAATGGCCCGAGCCCGCAACAAAATTTCCCAATGAGCCGTGCCCGTCGGCACCGTAAAGGCCGCAGGCACCGCCAACATTTGCGCCCCATTTTGCGCCATGGTGCGATACAGGTAAGGAAACCGCACGTCATAACAGGTGCTTAACCCCAACCCACCCCACGGCAGGCCGACCAAAACGACGTCCTCACCGGGGCTAAACGTTGCGCTTTCACGGTAACTTTCGCCACCGCCCAAATCCACGTCAAACATGTGAATTTTGTCGTAGGTGGCAGAAATCGAACCATCGGGGGAAAATACAAATGATCGATTGGCAATTTTATCGCCTTCGATAATCGCCAGCGTGCCGCCGTGCAACCAAATATCTAAGTCTTGGGCCAACGCCTGAAAGGCCGCAACGGCGGGATGTTCAGATTGCACAAACGCATTGGCGCGAATATCGTCCGCACCAAACGTCATCATCGTCACATTTTCAGGAAAAAACACCAGCTCAGCCCCCAACATGGCGGCGGTTCTGGCAAAGGCTGACGCATCTTCGATATTTTCGGCCATGTTGTTGCTGGCATTCATTTGAACACAAGCGGCCTTAAACATGGTCGAAGTCTCGGTCATGCAATGCCGAGCATTTCGTCAAGATCGCCATCAAAGTCCAATTCGAACATTTCATCGCAACCACCGATGGGTTTGCCATCGATAAAGATTTGCGGGACCGTGTGGCCGTTGGCGCGTTTCATCATTTCCTGACGTTTTGTCGGATTGATCATCACGTTAATTTCTTCAAAAGGAACGCCTTTTTTGTTCAAAAGCGCTTTGGCCCGAATGCAATAGGGGCATACGGGGGTTGAATACATTTCGACTTTAACCAAAYTCTCACTCCATCGTGGGTTCACGACTTTGGGCCGCGCTTCCAATTTAAACACTCTTTTTATATAGCTTGATATCCCCATAAAACAAATCCCCCCCATCAAGTTTGCGTTTTAACAACACGGGCCAAGGTTATCACATCCACAGCTACTACACCAATGCGGCGTAAAACTTTGGCTGTTGAGCGTACCGTGGCCCCGGTGGTAAACACATCATCGACCAGCAAAATGCGTTTATTTTTCAACGCCGTTCGATATTTTGGGGCAATGCGAAAAGCACCTGTCACGTTGCGGGTGCGGGCTTTCACGCCCATACGGCCTTGGCTGGGTGTGCGACGGTGACGAATCAAAGCGTCCGCAATCACGGGGGTATTGGAAAGCTTACCCAAATCGTGCGCCAACAAAGCCGCCTGATTATAACGGCGAAAAAACAACCGTGTCCAATGCAGAGGGACCGGAATAATCACGTCACAATCAGAGGCTAAATCCGCCCCCGCAATCCGCATCCATTTCGCAAACAAGCGTGTCATATCGGTTTTATCGGCATGTTTGAAGGCTAAGATCAGGTCTTTAGAGGCCTCGTCATACAGCACCGCCGAGCGCGCCCGGTCAAACGGGGGATGTTCACGAGTACACGCCCCACATAGGGTTTGATCCGGAACTTCATACTCAAAGGGATAGCCACAGGCGTCACAACACGGGCGGCCTAAAAAGGTCAACTGCCCCCAACAGTCCGCGCACAGGGTTTGGGTTTCGGTCTGCACCACCCCACATCCCGAACAGGTTGGCGGCAAAACTTGATCCAACAGCCATTTCACGCCTTGTTTATTCATTTTATCCCCCTCATGTAACGCAAAGACTTTAACAAGACTTTGCCCTGTGGCATATAGGGAACCATGACAACATTTGAGCCAACACCCGATCCCTTGAATTTATTCGACCGTAAAGCCGTGCGCCGTCACCGTGACCGTGCGGCCGATACGTTGGAAGATCATGATTTTTTGTTTGCCGAAATTGCCGATCGCCTGACCGATCGCCTTTTGGACGTCAAACGCACATTCCCTTTGGCGTTAGACCTTGGCTGTCATGGCGGCGAAGTGGCCCAGACATTGGGTGATCGCGGTGGCGTTGAGACTTTGTTACAATGTGACCTATCGCCCAAAATGGCCAAAAAAGCGGGTGGCATCAGCTTTGCTGCGGATGAAGAATTTTTGCCCGTTAAGGCCGAAAGCCTCGATTTGGTGCTGTCGAATTTGTCTTTGCATTGGGTCAACGACCTACCCGGAGCCTTTGTGCAAATTCGCCAAGCCTTAAAACAGGACGGATTTTTCTTAGGGGCCATGCTGGGCGAAAACACCCTGCATCAACTCCGTGAATCTTTGATGGTCGCCGAAACCGAAATCGAAGGCGGGCTCAGCCCCCGTGTGTCGCCCTATGCCACGGTGCAAGACGTCGGCGCATTATTGCAACGCGCGGGTTTCACCATGCCCGTCATCGATGTGGATACCATCACGGTGTCTTATCCCAATATGTTCAAATTGATGGCCGATTTACGGGGCATGGGCGAAATGAATGCCGTATCCCAACGCCGCAAAACATTTTCTCGGCGCGACACCTTTATGCGCGCCGCCGAACATTATGTGAAAACTTTTGTGAACGAAGGCGACGTGGGCGAAGACTGTATCCCCGCAACCTTTGACGTGATTTTCATCACCGCATGGTCACCCGACCCCAATCAACCCAAGCCCGCAAAACCCGGCAGCGCCACGGTTAGTTTTGCCGACATTTTAAGCGAACCAAAAGAATGAAATTTGAATTCCCCCTGATCTCTGGAAAACTGGTGAAACGTTACAAACGGTTTTTGACCGATGTTGAGCTGGACAATGGCGAAATTGTCGTCGCGCATTGCGCCAATTCAGGATCGATGCTGTCGATTAATGAGGTCGGTGCAAAAGTCTGGTTAAGCCCCGCCAATAATCCCAAACGCAAACTTAAATACACCTGGGAACTGATCCAGATTGGCGAAACGTTGGTGGGTGTGAATACCCAACATCCCAATTTACTGGTTTATGAAGCCATCGAAGCCGGAAAGATTTCGGAACTTTTGGGCTATGAAACACAAAAGCGCGAAGTCAAATACGGCAAAAATTCGCGCATCGACATCCTGCTGAGTTCGCCCGACAAACCGCTGTGTTATGTGGAAGTCAAAAACACCACCATGCGCCGAGATTTAAGCGAGGGTGCGCCCTGTGAATTTCCAGACGCGGTCACCGCACGCGGGGCCAAGCATCTGGTTGAACTCACCGACATGGTCAACGAAGGCCACCGCGCCGTCATGTTTTATTTGGTGCAACGCGACGATGCCAATGGCTTCACCGTGGCCGCCGACATTGACCCAACGTACGCCGAACATTTAAAAGACGCCATGGCCGCCGGAGTAGAGGTGATCGCGTATACGTGTTCACTGAGCCCCCAAGAAATCCTTGTGACCGACCCGGTTGAGGTTATACTCAACCCTTAATTCAACAAAAGCAGACTGATATGAACGATACTCGCATTATTCGCATATATTCCGACGAAGACTTTGACGGCATGCGCAAAGCCGGACGCTTGGCCGCCGAAACTCTGGACATGATCACCGAACATGTGCAACCGGGCGTGTCCACGGATGAACTGAACACGCTGTGTCATGATTTCACCGTGGCCCACGGCGCACAACCCGCACCGTTGAATTATCGCGGCTTTCCAAAATCCATTTGCACATCGATCAACCATGTCGTCTGTCACGGCATTCCCGGCGATAAAAAGCTCGGCAATGGCGACATCATCAATATTGACGTCACCCCGATTTTAGACGGTTGGTACGGCGACAGTTCACGGATGTTTTGCGTCGGTGATAAAACCTCGGTCAAAGCCAAACGCCTGATCGATGTCACGTTCGAAGCCATGTGGCGCGGTATCAAGGTTGTCAAACCGGGCGCCACCACCGGCGACATCGGTCATGCTATTCAAACCTATGCCGAATCCCAACGCTGTTCCGTGGTTCGTGATTTTTGCGGACATGGTCTCGGCCGGGTGTTTCACGATGCCCCCAACATCATGCATTTTGGCGCGGCGGGCAAAGGCGAAGTCCTGCGCGAAGGCATGTTTTTCACCATTGAACCGATGCTCAACTTGGGCCGTTTTGATGTGAAGCTGTTGAGCGATGGCTGGACCGCCGTCACCAAAGACCGTTCGTTATCTGCTCAGTTTGAACATTCCTTAGCCGTCACGGCGGACGGATACGAAGTCTTTACGTCGTCGCCTACGGGCATGGATAAACCACCCTACGCTTAACACCGTTTTCAGAGGGCCAAATGGCTGAGACGTCCGACGCATCAAAACACCCTGATAAGCCGCATTACTCCGGCCATAGAAAACGATTGAGAGATCGATTTTTAAAGGCGGGGGGCGACTTGGCGGATTATGAACTGATTGAATTGTTATTATTTTCGGCCATGCCAAGGCGCGACGTCAAACCCATCGCCAAAGACCTGTTGGCCCGGTTTGGATCATTTGCTGGAGTTCTGAACGCAGACGCAGAAGCTTTAAGTGCAATCGACGGCATCGGTGAAACGGCGGCGGTGAGCCTGATTGCGGTGCGCGAAGCCGCCGTGCGATTGTTGCAGCACGAAATCATGGACCAGCCTATTTTGAGCAACTGGCAAAGCCTCATGGATTATTGCCGCGCCGCCATGGGCCACGGCAAAGTCGAACAGTTTCGCATTCTTTTTCTCAATGGTAAAAACATGTTGATCGCCGACGAAGTACAACAAAAAGGCACCGTCGACCACACCCCCGTGTATACCCGCGAAGTCATCAAACGCGCGCTGGACTTGGGCGCCAGCGCCATAATCTTGGTCCACAACCACCCGTCAGGAGACCCCAGCCCCAGCCGCGCCGACATTCAAATGACCAAAGAAATCCAAACCGCCGGAAAAACCCTAGACATATCCCTACACGACCACATCATCGTCAGCAAAGGCGGAAATACTTCGTTTAAGACGCTGGGGTTGTTGTAATAGGATTGTTTTTGATAGTTCACACGATTCGATTCTCAAAAAAAAATTCCCAATAAGCGTTTTAACAGGCGAATTTAATAACAAACAGCACATCTAGTATCTAGTCACAATGCATTGATTATAAATAAAATAATTTACAATAAGATCAAATAAACTTAGGAAAGGAGCAAAACGCTTGACCTAAATCCTTTTTTTTGGCATTATTCTTACTCACCATCAAGGAGTGAGCTAATGAACGTGAAAATTGGGAAGAAAAACAGTCCTAGGGCTCCAACTAAATCACTCAGTGATTCGATAGACCGCGCGCTACAAGTGTACGAAAAAGAAGGTGGGAAACACCCTATACCTGTCGAAACTGTTGCACACCATCTAGGCTATAAAAGCTCAAGAAGCGGAGCTGCAGTTGTTACAATTTCAGCATTAAAGTCCTATGGGTTACTTGAGCGTCCTCTAGATGGACACCTAGCCGTATCTGACGAATTAGCATCGTATAAATTTGCTCCCACAGAAGAACTTCGCAAGAAGATGCTTTTAAAGTGGTTGCAAAGTCCGCCTATTTTTTTAGAGTTGCTTAACAAATTTAAAGCACGCCTACCTTCAGATGGGACGTTGAAGCATACTTTAATTGAAATGGGCTTCACTCCACCAAAAGCGGATGCATGCATGGCAGCTTTCCGTAAGTCTGTTGATTTTTCTGGCTACTACGAAACACCACTAGGGGCGCCTGAAAACGAGGGCAGCGAAGCGGATAGTTTTGAGCAAGAGGCTATCGCACCAAAGGTAGTATCAAGAGAGCAACCAATTTCGCCAGCTGTTTCGAGCCCCCCAACACCCAATGACAGTGAACGCATTCCAGTA
Organism: Rhodospirillaceae bacterium; assembly: GCA_002732845.1. Lineage (GTDB taxonomy): Bacteria > Pseudomonadota > Alphaproteobacteria > Rhodospirillales > Magnetovibrionaceae > JANLGW01. Next base: position 404 of record NVSZ01000028.1, on the reverse strand, counting down.
CGTTTAACTGGAGGACGGCGTGCATGGCTTGAAATCCCAGAACTTTTCTATTCCGCTGACAAAGAGCGTTTAAAGGCGCAAATCGACCTTTTACTTGCTGATGATGAGGAATAAGAAATGATGGAATAAAAAACTCAGTGCAGGACCAACTGCACCGAGTTTTAATCTCTGAGGGTATAGGATTCACCCAAAAAGAGGCCGGGACGGACCCGACGTGATAGGCATTAACAATGCAATAGAACGGTCGCCGGTGTCAAGAGTATCCCAAGAATGGATTTGCACATGACGCATTACACTCGTCCCGCACCACCCGGTTTTCGTTGGGTTTTCTGCAAGAGCTTTAAGCACTGGCGCACAGGAAAACCCGTTTATCGGCGCAACGGTGGTTACTTCTCATTCTTAGT
>NVSZ01000027.1 GCA_002732845.1 Rhodospirillaceae bacterium | reverse complement strand
CGAACAAAGTGATCATCGATCAAAAAAGTGGCAGCGGTGTTGTTCCTTACCTAGCGCTTCCTGAACTCAATAAAAAGACGGGAGGCCAATAATGAGTAAAGCAGTCGTCATCCTTGGCGCCCTTGCCGTTATCGGCACGGTCGTCGGATCAGCCTCCACCTTTACGGTTGATCAAACCCAACAAGCCATGGTTATGCAGTTTGGTAAACCTCAACGCCAAGTCAGCGAAGCGGGCCTGCATTTCAAAATGCCATTTGTCCAAGACGTGGTCAAATATGACAACCGCGTTTTGGATCTTGATCCACCACCGGATCAGGTCATTTTGAACGATCAAAAGCGGATTAATGTGGATGCATTTGCGCGTTATCGCATTGTTGATCCTCTGCGCTTTTTCCAAGCCCTGCGCACCGAAGCTCAATTTCGCGATCAAGTTGGTCGTATCTTGAATTCATCGGTTCGAAACTCTATGGCGCGCAACAGCCTTAACGATTTGCTGTCCGAAAAACGTCAAGCTATCATGGCGGAAATCGAACAACGTTTGGCCGATGAAACCAAAGATTATGGCATCGAAATTTTGGACGTTCGCATCGTGCGGACCGATTTACCCCCTGAAATTTCGCAAAACGTTTACAATCGTATGCGGTCTGAACGGGTCAAAGAAGCCAACCAATTGCGCGCTTCTGGTGATAAAGCCAAGTTGGAAATCACCTCTCGTGCTGATCGTGACAAGGTCGTGATTTTGGCCGAAGCCCAACGCAAATCGCAAATTTTGCGGGGTCAAGGTGACGGAGAACGCAACCGTGTTTTGGGTGAGGCTTATGGCAAAGACCCCAAATTCTTCGCGTTCTATCGGTCTATGACCGCGTATCGGTCAGCCTTAGGACGGGGCGATACCAATTTGGTGCTTTCCCCGGACAGTGACTTCTTCCGTTATTTTAACGACCCAACTGGGGCCAAAAAATAAGTGAATTTGTCAGCTTCAATATTGAAACATACCGGCCCTCAAAAGGCCGGTATGTTTTTTTGTAAAGGTCTCTAAAATATGAATGATCTTGTTGCGGCCTTTGGTTTGGTTTTGGTTCTGGAAGGCCTGTTGTATGCCATGTTCCCGACCTTTATGCGAAACGCCATGGCACAGATGCTGGCGTTGGGCGAAGGTCAATTGCGCACCACTGCCTTGGTTATGGCGAGCATTGGAATGGTGATTGTTTGGTGGATTCGCGGATAATCAAAATTTTGCCATAGTTATTCCGCAATTAGAGCTTATCTGTATAACCATAGTGTTTGGTAATTAGAAAAGATTGATGAAAAAATGCATGTAAATTTGATCACACGTCGTTTGTTAGTCCTGCCTTTGATGATGGTTTTTACCGTCGCTTTGTTTGGCACATCTTCTGTTTATGCCAAGGGGGCTCCTGAAAGTTTTGCGGATCTGGCCGAAGAGTTACTTCCGGCGGTGGTGAATATCTCGACCACGCAGCTGATCGAAGGTAACAGCAGTCGTCAACCGAACATGCCACAATTTCCTCCGGGCTCTCCGTTTGAAGACTTTTTCAAAGACTTCTTTGATAAAAACGGACAAGGCAATGGCAACGGTCAAAAGTCCAAAAAACGAAAAGCAACGTCTTTGGGTTCAGGTTTCATTATCGATTACCGTAAAAACGGTGACGCCTACGTGGTCACCAATAACCACGTCATCCAAGATGCCGATGAAGTGTTTGTTTTGTTAAATGATGATACCCGAATGAAAGCCACCATCGTTGGGCGCGATACCAAAACAGATTTAGCGGTGCTGAAAGTTCACACGGATCGCAAGCTTCCGTCGGTTTCGTTTGGAGATTCCAAAAAGACCCGTGTTGGCGATTGGATTCTGGCCATTGGTAATCCGTTTGGATTGGGCGGCACGGTCACAGCGGGCATCGTATCTGCGCGTGGGCGTGACATTAACGCCGGGCCTTATGATGATTTCATCCAAACCGATGCCTCTATCAACCGTGGAAATTCAGGCGGACCGATGTTTAATATGGATGGTGATGTGGTTGGTATTAACACCGCAATCTTTTCTCCCACGGGCGGCAGTGTCGGCATTGGTTTTGCAATCCCCAGTTCCACGGCGGCCCCGGTAATTCGCCAGCTGATCAATAATGGTCAGGTGCAGCGTGGTTGGTTGGGTGTGCACATTCAAGTGGTCACAAAATCTATTGCCGAAGCTTTGGGCTTGAAAAAAACCGAAGGGGCATTGGTGGCCAGCGTTGTTGATGGTGGTCCTGCCGATCATGCCGGTTTAATGGCCCGTGACGTGATTTTGGAATTTGATGGTAAACGCGTTACCGAAATGCGGAAATTACCGCGCATCGTCGCCGCCACCGAAGTCGGCCGCAGTGTTAAGGTCAAGGTCTGGCGCGATGGCTCGATGGCGACGTTAAAAGTCACCATTGAAAAACTCGATGACGATGAGGCGGTTGTTGCGGCTCAACAAAAAAACCCGAAAAAATCGCTGAGCAAACCCAAGGTCGTCTCTGAATTGGGTTTAACGCTGGCGACAATCACCCCAGACATCCGGGATCGTTTTGAGCTTCCCGCTGGTGTAGAGGGCGTGATTATTGCGGACGTTGATCCGAATGGTCCGGCTTTCGAAGAAGGCGTGCGGCCCGGTGATGTGGTTACTGAAATCAGCCAGCAAAAGATCAATACCCCCCTTGAAGCCGAGCGTCTGGTCAAAGATGCCGTGGCCCAAGGTAAACGTTCGGTGTTGTTGTTGATCGAAGGCCAATCCGGTTTCCGCTTTGTGGCGGTGCGTTTGAAATAACAACTTTGTACAAGCAAACGTCTATAAAAAAAGGCCCCGTCCAGATGTTGGACGGGGCCTTTTTTATGGTTTCAATTCTTAATCGTCTTCGGGGGCCATGATGTAAGCATTTTTGCCGCTGCCTTTGACCTTGTACATGGCGTTGTCGGCCTTTTTCAAAACGCCTTCGGCGGTGTCTGCGTTATCTGGGTAAAAAGCAATGCCGATGCTGGCCCCGACCTTCGCTTTAATGCCGTTGAAATTCATGGGCTCGGCCAGTTTGGAGATGATTTTTTCGGCGATCAGTCCGGCCGCGCCCTTGGTCTCTAAATCCGTGAGCAAGACAACAAATTCATCGCCGCCAAAACGCGCAGCCGTATCGGTTTCGCGCACGGAAGAGCGCAGGCGATCGGCAACGGATTTCAAAACTTCGTCACCAATGTCGTGACCAAGGGTGTCGTTGATGGGTTTAAAGCCATCCAAATCGATAAACAAGATGGCGTATTTTTTTGCGTCCCGATGGGTGCGTTTGGTCGCCTGTTCCAAGCGATCCAAAAGTAAAGAGCGATTGGGCAATCCGGTGAGGCCATCGTGCGACGCAATATGGCGCATCTTTTCTTCGGCGCGACGACGTTCAACGACTTCGGTACTGAGCGCGCGGGTGCGTTCTTCGACACGGTTTTCGAGRTTTTCRATGGARTGSCGYAAYGCGGTGACYGCACGATTGTGCGCGGTGATGTCGCGGGCTTCRATCATRTAGCGSGGGTGYGTGCCGTCTTCCAAAATGACAATGCCCAGTTCAACATCGATSGCGTTYTGGCTGATGTCSAYAAAACGCATGGGRAACARTTCRSMATCGGTRATGAATTCATGCAGGTCTTCGCCCAAAATGCCCTGATAATTGTGGTGGGTGAAGGTGTCGATGTGTTGACCGACAACCTCGTCATTGTAAGCCGCTTTTAAAAGTTTCATACCAGCCTGATTGACGTAGGTGATGATGCCATCTTGCATGACACAGATGAAATCCAAAGCATTGTCGATCAGCTTGCCAAAGCGGGCTTCGCTGTCGCGGATGTCCTGGGACAGCTTGACTTGATTTGAAATGTTTTGGGCGGTCAGGACATAAGCCGTATCGCCCAAGCCTTGCAAGCGGTTGACCTTAACCGTGATGCTGGTCCGCACATTATCTAAGCCTTTGATGTGCATTGGTGTGGCGGCGGTTTCTTCGCAAAGCATCCCCAATAAATCATCGCTGGAGCTCGTAAAGTCGTCGCAAATCAAGCTTTCAAAGTCGACGTCGAGCAGGTCATTCTGATCGCGGGCCCCTAAAAGCGATAGTCCTGTGCTGTTGACGTGGCTGATTTTTCCATCAATGCAGACAAAAACCATGTCCGAAACGGCATTGAGCATATCTGTCAGGGTGACAGAGGACATCTCATGAATACCGTTTGTATATGCATTATCTGGGGTCATTGATTCGAGGTCAGCACCATTCTCTTCTTGGGAATTAATGATTTGGCTATATTTTTACCCCTTTAGCACTACTTTAACAAGGGATTCTCCCTTCCAAAAAGGTGGAGCCCTCGCACAAAGAGATGTCATTAAATTAGGTTAAGTTTTCCAAAGCGTTACGGATGATGTCTTGCTTGCCTTTTGCCGCGTCGAATATTTTGGAATCTTCTTCTTTAATATGACCCACCAGCCAAGTGCGCAGGAATTTTCTGAGATCCTTGATGGTTTCCATATTTTGTTTTTCWWTMCAGAGCTCGGCCAGTTCGGTGGCTTGGAGGGCAAGTTTTTGGTGCAAGATTTTATGATTTTCCAAGTTTGGATAGCCCACAACTTTCATAATCGCTTCTTCGCGTTGGAAGTGAAAGATGGTGTATTCGATTAATTTTTGCAGCGCGTCATCAATGTTGAGTGGGTTGATGGTGTTGTGGGTCACGTCATTTAATAAGGTGAACAGCATTTGATGGTCGTTGTCTATGGCATCAATGCCAATATTAAAGGTATCGGTCCAAATCAAAACGTCTTCGTTTGACGCCAAAGGAAGCAAGATTGAAAAGGTTGAACCGACGTCTTGTTGGCTGGTGAACGTAATGCGTCCCGCCATGTGTTCAATCAGCAACTTGGTGACGGTCAAACCAATGCCTGTGCCTTCTTGCGCAATCATCGCGTCGGCACCCAGCCGGTTGAACATTTCAAAGACATTGTCAAAATCATCAGCCGCAATACCAACTCCGGTATCGGCAACGTCCAGATGCAGGAAATGTTGTTCGTCTTCAAAACCGCTGACCGTTACGGTGCCACCATCTTTGTTATATTTAACGGCATTGGATAACAGGTTGATGATCGCTTGGGAAAAACGTAAACGGTCGGTCCGCAAAAGCGAAACTGGGCTCTCACTAAATTTGTCAATGATGGTGATGCCCCGGGGGTCTGCCAGAGGTTTTGTCAAAGCTATGCAGTCTGCAATAATTTCATTGGCATTAACGTTTTCGATATACAGCGGCATTTGATCTGCTTCGATTTTAGCCAGATCTAAAATTTCGTTGACCAGTTCCAACAGGTGATTACCGCCTGCTAAAATGCTTTCGACGGACTCATTTTGAGTATTTGTCAGGGGCGTTTTTACGTCAAATTGAAGCATTTGAGCAAACCCGAGAACCGCATTCAGTGGGGTTCTGAGTTCATGGCTCATGGAAGCCAAAAACTCAGATTTGGACAGGTTCGCTTTTTCGGCAAGTTCCTTCACCCGAATAATTTCGCGAGAAGCTTGATCGCGTTCAATGACACTGGCCAAGTGTGTGCTGATTTGCACGGTGACATCTTGCAAAATGGGGGCAATGGTAAAGGTCTTTACGGAAAAGAATTCTAAAACGGCAACGACCTTTTGATCGAGTAGAACTGGGAATGTAAAGCCAGATTTAAGACCGATTTTGTCTGCTAAATGAGCGCGGGCAAAGTCAGAAAAATCGGCAATGTTAGCAACCCATAGGGATCGTTTTTGTTCCCAAACGCGCCCGGGGAAGCCTTCCCCGGATTTGAATTTATGCTGATAACTGCCTTCCCGAAATACCGTAAACCGTTCGGGATGGTCTAAGTGCCAGATGTCTGTTGGATATAATTCATTTTCGGTATCATCTATTAAATACACATGGCCGATGGGCCAGTTTGTATAGGCACAGACCAAATCAACACTGGCTTGCAAGGCCTCTTCGGCTTTGCTTGCATTGTTTGCGGCTGCCGAAATTTTTTCCAAAAGAATAGCGATTTCGGTATTGTTTCTCAGATGATCTTCAGCGGTCCTGCGGGCAACAACTGCCAAGGTCAAATACCAACATCCCCCTGCGCTGAGAAATAAAATAACGGCAAAAATGGCTATGTCGGGGATGTGTAAACGCCATCTGGAATGAAAGCCCAAACTTTCATGAGGTGAAAAACTGCCAATCTTCCAGACGTGCTTTGACGTGGGTAAAACCCCAAATCTCTGGATATGTAAGCTGGGGTTGATGGTTGTAAACGCAAAAAAACCGTCATTTGTTTGTGAAAATCCGCTTTCTTGGTTTTGAAAAAAGTTCCACGCTTGATCATGGTTGSGCGCAAAGGTTTGCTTATGATCAAGCATGAACCCCCACGGTTTGTTTTTGGTCGAAGAATAAAGCCAATAGCCTTCATCGTTGAGGATGAAGTTTTCGTCCAAGCCGTCCGGCATGGATTGTTGATAACGCGACAACATTTGTTGGGCTAGATAGTTCAAAATGACGATGCCACGTTTTTTTCCGTTTTGATCAAATACGGGCATGCCCAAACGCAACATAGGTTTGTGCGGTGTTTCGATTTGTCCTTTTTCGATGTTTAAATCAAGGGGGGATAAAAAAGCATTGCCCGGRGCCAGTGCAAACGTTTCCTTGAAATAATAACGATTGGCTTTGTTTTGAAGTTTGCCGTTCGTGACGATTTTAGGATGGCCATCATTATAATTGATGCGAACAATTTCCATGCCGGTTTCGTCAATATACCGAATTTGGTCATAAATTYGTCGGTCTTGAGAAAAGGTCAAGTACCGTTTGGCAAGGCTTACCTTGCTTTGCAGGTCTTTTTTTATGAGCAGCGTTTCTAGCTTTTCACTGCTGGTGAGTATAGCAAGATCACCGCCYWWKGTTTMSMWWYMKCGNCAWRAWRCYKWTKSKKYMCRNNATYCCAYANGMTNTNNGCGCTCWRMSRKKWYARKWWCGACATTGTGGAGTTCCATCCGCATGATTTCGAACGCCATAAAAACAAGGCATAAGACAAAAGCAATCGGGAGAAAAATACGAAAAAAAGTACCTGTTTTCGCGGATGTCTCTTTCTTCGTGCTGCTGTCGTGTTCACAATGTGGTGTTGGATCTACCAAGTTCGAAATACCCTGATCTTAAAAACTATTTTTTAAATAGTACTCTAACTTACAATTTCCAGCAAATAGCCGGGTATGTTTTTATCGTAAAAAATCTTCACGGCGATAGCCTTGGATGAACAAGGCTCCKGCGAGGTCGGCATGATCTAAGCGCGCGCGTGCGGCTTCGCGGGCCACCGGGTGAGCATGATAGGCGATGCCCATGCCAGCCTTGGTCAACATCGGCACATCGTTGGCACCGTCACCAATAGAAAGGGTTTGCGTGATGCCCAGGCCTTGCTGTTCTGCCATGTCGATCAGCATTTCCAGTTTGATTTCTTTACCGACGATGGGGGGAATGACTTTTCCGGTCAGTTTACCGTTTTCCATGCCCAAATGATTGCCCAGCGAGGTGTGAAAGCCCACGGATTCCCGAATACGATCGGTGAAGTATGAAAATCCACCGGAAATCAGAGCCGTGAAGGCTCCGTGTCCGCGCATGGTTTTGATGAGTTCCTCTGCGCCGGGCGTAAGCTCAACATCATCCATGGTCTTGGCCAAATAGCTTTCGTCTAAGTTTTTGAGCATTTTGACACGGGCGTGCAGGGCTTCTGCAAAGTCCAATTCACCCCGCATGGCGCGCTGGGTGATCGCTGTAATCTCAGACTTTAGCCCGGCAAAGTCCGCCAATTCATCCAAGGTTTCACCTGTGACAATGGTGGAATCCATATCGGCAATGATCAGCTTTTTGCGGCGGCGATAGGTTCTTTGCGCGATAATATCAATTTTGACGTCACCCAAAGCGCTGCGCACAGCGGATTCTGCCAGTTTGGGCTTGATATTGTGAAACGGAATGTCTACGGCTTCATTTGCAGACAGCCAATCGTCGGCCCCAATTTCTGCGCCGATGTCTTGCAAGGCCGTGCGGGCATCCGAAACTATGCTATTGTCCAGCGCGCCGAAGGTTCGGTTTGTAATTAAAGTGAGTACGTTATCCATGCCAACACAAGACCAAGAAAAAAGTGGAGAAGGGTTCAAGGCCATTATCATTGCTGGTCCGACTGCATGTGGCAAATCGGCACTGGCCATGGATGTGGCAGAACACTTCGGTGGCACCGTGATAAACGCTGATTCCCAACAGGTCTACAAAGAATTGTGTGTTTTATCAGCAAGGCCCTCGGTTGAAGATGAAAAAAGGGTGCCTCATCGGCTGTTTGGCACGATGGAAGGTCATCAAATTTGTTCGGCTGGGCATTGGGTGGATATGGCCGTGGTTGAAGTCCAAAATGCTTTGAAACAAGGGCGTTTGCCGATTTTGGTCGGGGGCACCGGCATGTATTTACAAAGCCTGACCGAAGGTTTGTCCCCCATCCCGGCCATTCCCGCCCATGTGCGCACCCAATCCACGGCGCGGCACAAAGAATTAGGCGCCGAAGCCTTTCATGAAGAGCTTGGGTGTTTGGATTCGCTGACCGCCGAACGTCTGCCCATTGGCGATACGCAACGCCTGTTGCGCGCGTGGGAGGTGACAATTTTTACCGGGCGAACGTTTTCAAGCTGGCAGGACGAACCGCGCATTAAACCCTTGCCCGATGTGCAGTTTTCCACCATCGCCATCACACCGCCGAGAGAAGAACTCTACGCCGCCATTGACGCGCGTTTCGAGCGGATGGTTCAAGGCGGTGGCTTGGATGAAGTTAAGGCCCTGAAAAAATTAGACTTAAGCTCGGATTTACCTCTGATGAAAGCCCTGGGCGTGCCACAATTGTTGGCGTATTTGGCGGACGAAATAAGCTTAGAGGAAGCCATCCAGAAATCGCAAAAGCTCAGCCGAAATTATGCAAAAAGGCAACTCACTTGGGTTCGCAACCAAATTGAAGGCAGCTATCGCCTCGACGCGCAATATTCGAAAAGGTTTAGTGATAAAATCTTTTCATTTATTCACGAGTTTTTGTTGACCGGGGCAACGTGAACGTCTAGTTTCCCTTCCATCGGGTCCGCCCTCAGGGGGCGGTCCTGTTGCGTTAGGGGCAAATTTGAATGCATTTTCAAGGCTGTCTCTGCTCAAAAACAAAGATTTATTAAGGTGTTCGAAAAACACCACCAGAGGACGTCATGCCAACAAAACAATTAAACGGCTCCGAAATCGTCATAAAAGCCTTGCAAGATCAAGACGTTGAAGTCGTGTTCGGCTACCCCGGTGGAGCCGTGCTTCCGATTTATGACGAAATTTTTAAGCAAAACAAATTGCGTCATGTCTTGGTGCGCCAAGAAGGTGGAGCTTTACACGCCGCCGAAGGCTATGCCCGCTCTACCGGAAAGGTGGGCTGTGCGCTGGTGACATCTGGTCCCGGTGCGACCAATGCCGTAACGGGTTTGTTGGACGCCATGTTGGATTCCATTCCTTTGGTGTGCTTGTGCGGTCAGGTGCCGACCCATTTGATTGGCAACGATGCGTTTCAAGAAGCCGATACAACGGGCATCACGCGTCCGTGCACCAAACACAATTATTTGGTCAAAGACATTGCTGACCTGCCGCGCATTATGCACGAAGCTTTTTATGTGGCTCGATCGGGGCGTCCCGGTCCGGTGGTTGTCGATTTACCGAAGGATATTTTGATGGGGCTAGGCGAGTATACGCCCCCCACCAAGGTCAAACACAAAAGCTATAACCCACAGGTCAAGGGCGATACAGCGTCGATAGCCGAAGCCGTCAAGATGCTGTCCAAAGCAAAAAAGCCGATCATTTATGCGGGCGGCGGCGTCATTAACTCTGGCCCAGCAGCGTGCAAATTATTAACGCAGTTCACACAAATGACGGGCTTTCCGATCACGTTGACGTTGATGGGCTTGGGCGCGTATCCGGGATCTGATGAGCAATTTTTGGGTATGTTGGGCATGCACGGCACATACGAAGCCAACCTCGCCATGCACGATTGCGACGTGATGCTGTGCGTTGGCGCCCGGTTTGATGATCGCATCACCGGACGTTTGGACGCGTTCAGCCCCAATTCGAAAAAAATCCATATTGATATTGATCTCAGCTCTATCAACAAAAGTGTCATGGTCGATTTGCCCATCATCGGTGACGTTGGTCACGTGATGGAAGACATGATGAAAATCTGGAAAGCCAGCCAAGCCAAGGTTGACGAAAAAGGCTTGGCCCAGTGGTGGAAGCAAATTGCCGTTTGGCGTGAAAAAGAATGCTTGGCCTATAAACCAGATTCAAAAATCATCAAGCCGCAACTGGCCGTTCAACGCTTGCAAGCGTTAACCCAAGATCGCAAAGACGTTTACATCACCACCGAAGTTGGTCAGCACCAAATGTGGGCGGCTCAGCACATGAAATTTGAAAGCCCCAATCATTGGATGACGTCCGGTGGATTGGGCACCATGGGCTATGGTTTGCCGGCTGCTTTGGGCGCACAAGTCGCGCACCCCGATGCGTTGGTGATCGACATTGCGGGTGAAGCTTCGATCTTGATGAATATTCAAGAGCTGGGCACGATTGCCCAGTACGGCTTGCCGGTAAAGGTCTTTATCTTGAACAACCAATACATGGGCATGGTTCGCCAGTGGCAGGAATTGTTGCACGGTAAACGCTATTCCGAAAGCTATATGGATGGCATGCCGGACTTCATCAAACTGGCCGAAAGCTTTGGTTTGCATGGCATGCGCGTAACCGATCCAGCAGATTTGGACGCGGCCATCATAGAAATGATTGAAACCGATAACTCGGTCATTTTGGATGTTGCGGTCACCCCAGAAGAAAACTGCTATCCGATGATTCCATCGGGTGCGGCACACAATGAAATGATTTTTGGTACAGATGTAAAAACCGAAGGTGCCATTGCCGAAGACGGCATGGTTCTGGTTTAAGGAGGGCTGAACATGAAAGACTTAAGTGACGGCGTTTACGCTCAAAACCCTTATACCGAAGAGGATAAAAAGCACACCATTTCCGTTTTGGTGGACAACGAACCGGGGGCTTTGGCCCGCGTGGTTGGCTTATTTACCGGTCGGGGTTACAACATCGAAAGCTTGACGGTTGCGGAAACGCGTCACCGTCAAGGATTGTCCCGGATCACCATAGTGACCTCTGGAACAGGCATGATTATCGAACAGATCAAAGCCCAGTTGAATCGCCTTGTGCCGATCCACAGCGTTTCGGATTTGACCATGGAAGGTCCTTCGGTTGAACGGGAACTGGCTATGGTTAAAGTGGTTGCAACGGGGGAAAAGCGGGTCGAATCTTTGCGCATTGCCGAAATTTTTCGGGCGCGTGCGGTGGACTCCACCCATGAAAGCTTTGTTTTTGAAATTGTTGGGAACTCCAACAAACTCGATGCCTTTATTGAATTGATGAAGCCATTAGGCCTCGTGGACTTATGTCGCACGGGCGTTGTGGCGATTGCCCGTGGACCAAAGGGTCTGGACGGACAAGACGACTGATTTCGAATTTTTAAGATTAACCCCCATTGGAACCCCCATTGAACCACATTGAACACAACGGGGAATACAGACAAAAGGAATACAGACATGCGTGTCTATTACGATAGCGATGCCGACGTAAATCTCATCAAAGGCAAAAATGTTGCCATTGTTGGTTACGGTTCACAGGGCCATGCCCATACCCTTAACTTGCGTGACAGCGGTGCGAAAAACGTTTGTGTTGCTTTGCGTGAAGATTCAGCTTCGCGCAAAAAAGTCAAAGCCGAAGGCATCGAATGCAAAACCGTTGCCGAAGCCGCGGCATGGGCCGACGTCATCATGATGTTGACACCTGATGAATTGCAGGCTGAAATTTATTATGCCGACATTCACGAAAACATGCGTCCGGGTGCTGCGTTGGCGTTTGCGCACGGTTTGAACATTCACTTCAACCTGATCGAAGCCCGCACCGACATCGACGTGTTCATGATTGCTCCTAAAGGCCCCGGCCACACGGTGCGTGGCGAATACTTAAAAGGCGGCGGCGTGCCGTGCTTGGTTGCCGTTCATCAAGATTCAACCGGTAATGCTTTGGATGTTGCTTTGTCGTATGCGTCCGGCGTTGGCGGCGGTCGTTCCGGCATCATCGAAACCACATTCAAAGAAGAATGCGAAACCGATCTATTTGGTGAACAAGTTGTTCTTTGCGGTGGCTTGATGGAACTCATCAAAAACGGTTTCGAAGTTTTGGTCGAAGCTGGATATGCTCCAGAAATGGCTTATTTCGAATGCTTGCACGAAGTCAAATTGATCGTCGATTTGATGTACGAAGGCGGCATGGCCAACATGCGCTACTCTATCTCAAACACGGCGGAATATGGTGATTATGTAACCGGTCCACGGATCATCACATCGGATACCAAAGCCGAAATGAAGCGCGTTTTGGAAGACATTCAGTCTGGCCGTTTCACCCGCGATTGGATGTTGGAATGCAAAGCCGGTCAACCTAGCTTTAAAGCCACCCGTCGTCGCAACGCCGAACACCCCATCGAAGAAGTCGGCGAACGCCTGCGCGCCATGATGCCATGGATCGGCGCAAACCAATTGGTCGACAAAGAAAAGAACTAAGCTTCTTTTTAAACGACGAAATAAAAAGGGCGGAGCCAAATGATTCCGCCCTTTTGTTTTGTCCAGCGTGCAAATTGAGTGTAGTCTGCACGTATGCGAAGTTTTATTTTTGTTTTGGGATTGGTCATGGTTCTGCCTTTTTTTGGGGCGGAGGCGGCTGAGATTGATCGAACGGATTACAGCACGTACAGCCTTAAAGAAGTTGACGAGATTTTCTTTGATTGTTTGCGAAGTGATGCCAGCAGGAACTATCGTCATCAATGGTCGTTGGCCCAAGATTTTGGAGCTTATTTTGTCGGGGCAGCGTGTCGAGCTCATAATTGTCCGGAGCGGGCGGTTATGATTGCCGATCTTCAGACCCGGCAAATAACCTATGGAATGTTACATTATTTTCCATGGACGGGTGGAMGGGTGGACGATTGGGAGATGAAAATCCGCATATCAATTCGGGTTTGATCAGTGTTTTTGTCGATCCGGACGCCACCCATCGTTTCGCGGACGTTGCCGCCCGTGAAACTTTGGATTGGGCATGGGATTATCTTCTAAACAAGTATTATACAAACCCTGAAAAACAAATACCCAAGATTTCTCCCCCACTGTCCGTTTATGCGGTCAGTTGCGAGAAGTGATTAAGGTTTGAGTGAGTGATGGATATCGTGAAAAATAAAATGAAAACATTAATGGCGATGGCAATATCCGCTTTTATCGTGCAAACGATGGCCGCCTGTACGAACACCCGCATTTCTGAGCCTCTTCTTACAGGGGGGGAGTTATTTTATAAATTAAACCTCCGTTCTATAGGGAGCAGTATTGGTCCTGGGTTGAAGGTAGGCTGTGGAAATACGTTTTTCGATATTATGCAGTGGGATGATCTCGAAAATTCAATTGTGGATATTCATGAGCATGGATTGGATATAGAAACGGAAATCGGATATTATACATTAAGAATTGAGCCAGACGGTATCTGGTTCATAGATGATTTTAAAGTGGGGACTTATTACACCAGTGAAGTGTTTCCAGTATCATTTGATCCTAAAACCGGATATTGGGTCGGCCCTTATAAAGATGATTTAATACGTACAGACTGTGTTGAAAACAAATAGCAACACAGTCTGTACGATATTCGCGATGCTTAGGAACGGGGATATTTTCCAGCCAAATAGTCGGCTTCTAATTTTCGGCGTGGGAGATTGCTATTGCCCCCAAAATTGTTCAGCTCATTGATCAAGCCAGCTTTGTCGTCGTTGAGTAAAAGGCTCCAGGATCTTGGGGCAGCATTTTCACGGCCAAGGTTGGGACCCAAATTAATGGCAAGGCTGAGGGCGATGGTTTTTGTGTCTTTGTCTAAATCGCGGAAACGTTTGGAGCTGCCCTTGGCTTTCATGTCCCGGTCATAATTTTTTTCTAAATCTTTGCCAATTTTATCATATTTGGCGTCGGTGAGTTCACGGGCCTCTGTGTTGGATAAAGTTAAAGGATTGTCTTTTGTAAAGGTGGTGGCATCTTGTCCCTTTTTGCCAAGATAGGGGGCAACCTTATCCGCCGTGTCTTTGCTGAGTCCGTGGTTATCCACCAAGTCCTTGAGATCATATTTATTCATTTGTCCAAGATCAACGCCCGCGCCGATGGTGGGGCCACTTTTGACATCGGGTTGTTTGTCTTTTTCGAGCGCATACATATCGGTTTTAAAATCTTCGCGGTCTTCAATAAACTTCCGATCAACCGTATCCCATAATGGCGTTATGAGATCTTCTTTTGAGGTTTTGGCCGCATCGGTCGCGTTGCCAGATTTTCTGGCATCCTTAGTTTTCGATAGGGTTGCGGATTCTGTGGACTCTTCAGAAGTTTCGTTGGTTTGTTCATCTGTTTGATCACCCGTGTCTTCATCTGCATTGTCATCCGCCCCGTCAGCATTGTCGCTGTCTGATCCGTCTTGATCATTATCAACCATGTTGAGGGCATCACCGGGGAGCATTTCACCGGGTTCCAGTGTATGTAACGTATTTCCATCGATGATTTGACGGGGCTTTGATTCCATGGTCGAAGGCGGTTGCCTATAATCATTCATATCTAATTTGAAGGTACGGCTTTGCCCGCCATCTATAGGATCACGGCCAAGATCAAGCTTAGCTGTCAGGTCCGCCGCCGCTTTGGGTTCATATTGACCAAATTGATGAATTAAGTCCTCAACTTCGGCTCGACCTTGTACACCACCATCATCAAGGGCGGTTTTTAGTATTTTGGTTATTTGGGAGTGATCAGTCGTTTTCCGCATGGCCGCAACCGTACGTGCATTTGAACTTATGGCTTCATCAGGAATTAAAGGCCTTTGTTCTAAATTCACACGGGAAAGCGTGATGTTTCGTGGGCTTGAAACCGAGGGCCGTTTTTCCAAGGCCTTAATCGTTGGCCCATCCGTTTTGGATAAATCAAGGTTGGCAGATTGTCCTAACAATTCTTCGACCTTTTGTATGGGTGCGCAACGGCTGGCTGTGCAACAGGCTGTGCGTCACCGCTGCATCGCAAAGAATGTCTAGTCTGCTTGCCAGTCGTATTCCATTTGCCGCGCCACGGTGATGGCTGTTTCTTTATTGATCAAACGCTGGACAAGGTGCAGCGACATACTGATGCCAGCGGAAATTCCGGCTGAGGTGACGATGTTGCCTTCGTCCACCCACGGCTGATTGCGCACCACGGTGAGCTCTGGGTAATGGTGTTCCAAATCATCACAGTCTTCCCAGTGAGTGGTGACGTTCAGGCCGTTCAATAAACCCGCTTCGGCCAACAGGAATGCTCCGGTACAGACCGATGCGGAGAGTTCCGTTTTTTCATTGGTCTTGGCAATCCAGTTCACCACGTCTGTTTTTTTGCATTCTTGATCGACGACCCCGCCGGGGACAATCAGGATATCGACAAAGGGCGCATTGGCGAAAGTATGCGAAGGAACAAACTGATAATTGCCGCGTGCGGTAATTTGTTCAGCACCTGAACTGATGGTGATGACGTTAAAGGGTGTTTCTTTTCCAGAGCGCGTGACCACGCGATTGGCCACCGAAAAAACCTCGAACGGTCCACCAAGATCCAGAACTTCAATGTCATCAAAGACAAAGATACCAACAGTTTTCGTCATGCCATCTCCTTTTTTCTTTGACCTTAGCGAGAAAAGAAGAGGGATGTCACGATGTTTTATTGAGCAGGAGGTTGGGACCTGCGGATGTCTTCTTCTAAATCACGGAAGGCTTTTGAAGAGCGGACGCGGGCTGGCGTTGTTGTCTGAGATATCGGCTGGCTTGGAACCTCGGCAACAGGCTGAGCAATAGGCTGTGGACTTGGCGGAGCCAAGATGTTTTTCAGGCTCATTGGTTTTGCTGTGGGGTCGGCTAATGTCACGGCCCCGTCCCAAACAATGTCTTTTTCAATGGCAAAGATTTTACACGGGGAACCTTTAGGCCCACCCGTGGCATGACAACGTTCTAATGCTAGGCCCGGACCGTCAACATCTTCACAGGTGCCGGGTTGTTGACAGAATGATCCGCTGGATCGTTTGCCATCGGTGGAAACGGCAAACGCCAAAGGTTCATCAAGGCTTAAGTATTTTTGAAACTTTTCTTCGACCGCTGCGGCCAAGTTAATCGGACCCGTTCCCACATCACTTTTTAAACTGATGCGCCCAGACCAAATCACATCGCGTTCAATGGCGAACAGTTTGCAGGGGGCTCCGCTTGTGGATGATGCATTGCACCGATCAAGGGCGATCTTTGGGCCGTTGATATCTTTACAGGTTCCCGGTTGCTGACAAAAAGACCCGCTGCTGACCTTGCCATCGATGGAAATGGAAAAGGCCAAGGGTTCAGCTAAATTTAAATATTTTCTATATTTTTCATCGACCGAGGGCGCAACGATAAGATTGCCTTGACCATATTCGGTTTGCGCCAGAGATGCTTTGAACCCGGTGAGAATAAAAAAGCTGAGCATAATCAGCGATATTTTTTTCATAAAATTTACCCGTTCCTTTGGATGTTCAACAGAGCTTGTTCCAGCTGTTCAATTTTGTCATTTGTGACCACGTTGAGCGCCTTTAATTCTTTTAAATCGGCAAGGGCTTTTGCCACCTGTCCATAATCTTTGGCCTTAAGGTACGCATCGGAAGCCAAACAAATATAATCCCAAGCCGATTGCACGTCATCGGTATTGTAAAACGTCACGCCCATGTTGTAGAGGGCATATCCGTTAGACGGGTCCAAATCAATGGCCATTTGATAGGCGGCTAAAGCGCGATCATGGCGGCCACGCAGGGAATTTAAAAAGCCCAAACCATTTAAATATTTAGGGTTGGTTGGGTGCAAAGCGATGGCGCGTAAGATCGATCTGTCGGCGCCGCTCAGATCATTTAACTTAATTTGAATGCGACCTTTTAAAAAATACAAAGCATCGTTTTGACCGTCAATGGCAAGACTGGTTTCAACGTAGCGTTCGGCTTTGAAATAATCACCAGATTGAACCAAGTAATTGGCATACAAGCCGTTGATTTGGGCATCACCCGGTGCGGCCTTTAACACAGCATCATAGATGCGTTTTAAGTCAACGCCATGAAAAACATTGTCGTTGATGGCTTTGATTAAAGATGCTTTTTGTTGGTGCCGAGGCTCATGGGAAACGGTGTTCAGGAAATCATCAATGGACTGTTGCTTGGGCGTTTTTTGAAGGTTCGAGATTTCCAACGACGTTAGAGGCTGTTCGAAAATCGCAATAGCGTTGTCGGGGATGGTCAATACCAGACGCCGGGCTAAATCATCAACAATGCGGAAACTTTGCTCTTCTTCGACGTTTAGGGCGGCGTCGAACAATCCGGCCGCTAGACCAATCGGCGATAACGGAATTGACCCACCATGGGACGCGGCGATGTGTTTGCCTTGCCATAACGGTTCACCATCTTTGGCGCGCATGATTTTCAGCTCTGCGCCCGCAGAAACTTTGGAATACAGCCCCACATATTGGGATGTGTATTCGCTAACATGGCCCGTCATTAAGGCTTCACAATTTAAGCGCTGACCCATTAGGAAATAATTTTGTCTTTCCGCTTTGGGTAGGTTTTTCAGAACAAAGTCTATACGCGGAAGTTCGATGTCTTTTTTGCCTTGTGGGGCCAGGTGGGCATACAAGGTTTTGCGCACCAGTTCCGCATCGGCCATGCTTAGGGTGCTGGCATACGTGAACGGCAAAATAGCCACGCAATTGGGGGGGCTGGACGTATAGGCGTCAAAAACATGAAAGCTCACTTCGCCAAAAGGATTGCTGGTCCCGTTTTTTGACGCACCATCCTTTGTATCCAGATAAGACGGCGACAAGCATCCACTCAAGGCGAGTAGGGGGAGGATTTTGAACCATCGAGACATGTAAAAACGCCTTACAAAGCTGGAAAATATTATAAATTGAAATATAGTGATTTTATGCTGAATAGAACATGAAGTGTTTTGGAGAACCGTATGACGCATAAACAGATGACAAGGCGTGACTTTCTGAATGGGACCCTGATTGGCACCGGAGCTCTTTTGGTTGGCGGTGACCTGATGAAAATCGCCCGAGCAGCCGAAGTAAAAGGCGAAACCTATTACCCGCCGCGCCTGACCGGCATGCGGGGAAGTCATCCGGGATCGTTTGAACGCGCCCACGAATTGGCCCGTGAAGGCCGTGACGATTGGGGTGGCATAGTTGAGACAGGTGAAGACTACGATCTGGTCGTGGTCGGTGGCGGGGCCAGTGGTTTGGCGGCCGCGTATTTTTTCCAAGACGCCAACGATTGGAAAGCCAAAGTCCTGATTTTAGACAACCACGATGATTTTGGAGGACATGCCAAACGCAACGAATTTGAAAGCGGCGGCAAGATGCGCATGACCTACGGCGGCTCGCAAGGCTTTGACAATATCTCCAATTGGCCCGATGAAATGTGGGATTTGATGGACGATTTGGGCATCGATCTGGAACGCTTCGAGTCCGAAACTTATGACCACAGCTGGTACAAACGCCACGGTTTGGGCGGAGGTGTGTACCTAGATGCCGAAACTTGGGGAAGCGACCATATGATGCCCGGTGATTTGGGCGGCATGGCGCCTGTAATGCCGGGCCTTGGCAAGGGCTCGAATGATTTTGCGGCACTATTTGCGGCGACGCCTTTACCCGATGAAGCCAAAAAAGAGCTGATTAAGCTGTATAGCGAAGATAATTCTTATGCGGTGATTAAAAGGTTCGATGAAGACGACCCTAATTATGACAGCTATCCCTATGACAAATTTTTGCGAAAATACTGGGGTATCAGCCATCCTGCGACATTCCAATTCCTGCGCAAATTGCCGACCGATGAAAACGGCGTCGGTGCCGAGGTGCTGTCTTTGAGCGAAGCCATTGGCGGGGAAATGCCGGGCTGTGTAACGCTGGGTAAAAAATATGGCATGATTAAAGACGATGAACCGGGTGATCCGGGCTATGCCCATCATTTTCCCGATGGAAATGCAGGCTTTTGTCGATCCTTAGTTCATGCTTTGATTTCCGAAGTTGCTCCGGACGTGGGTGAACTTAAATCTGCGGAAGACTTGGTTCTGGCGGATTTTGACTATGCGGCCTTGGATGATGTCGAAAACGATACCCGCATTCGTCTGAATTCCACCGCCATCGAAGTCAAACACGAAGGCCCGGTGGATGATGCCGAGACTGTGGCGGTGACCTATATCTTTGACGGCAAGCCGCACCGGGTGCGGGCTTCAAACGTGATTATGGCGTGTTGGAATATGGTTATTCCCTATGTCTGTCCGGATTTGCCCGAACCACAAAAGGAAGCTTTGTCGTCAAACGTCAAAATCCCATACATTTTTGCCAATGTGATGGTGAAGAACTGGCAGGCGATTAAAAAATCCGGCGTGGGGGCGGCGTATTGCCCGACCAGTTATTACCATCTAATGCAATGCGAATACCCAGTCAATATGGGTGGTTACGAAGCCACCGAAGACGCGAATGAGCCCATGCCCATCACCTTGATCCGGGTGCCGGTGCCCGATGAGTTGGGCATGGAACCGCGCGACCAGTTTAGGGAAGGTCGAAGCGAAGTTTTAGTCACCGAATTTTCCGAATACGAAGAGGCCGTCAAAACGCAACTGAACGGCATGTATGGCGCTTATGGATTTAATGCTGATCGTGACATCGAAAGCCTAACCCTGAACCGTTGGTCTCATGGTTATAGCTATACGTACTTCAACTTGTTTGATAAAGGCATGACCACCGACGATGGTCCGCACATCCTTGCCCGCAAACAATTTGGCCGCATTGCGATTGCCAATTCAGACGCCGGGGCAAATTCTTGGTTGGACGTCGGCGTGATGCAGGGCCTTCGGGCTGTTCGTGAATTAACGGGTGACGAAAAATGAGTTGACGGCAGAGGCTTTTGCGGGCTTTAATTGTGTTGAGCGGCAGGTTTGCCGACTCTTTAAGTAAGTAAAAGGCGTGTTAAAGATGGCACAGGTCGCAAAGACCTCAAAGACCGCGACGACCGCAACGTTTGAAGACGTCATCAGCCCCGCTGTTCAGGGTCTGGCGTTTTTGCTTGCGTGTGCTTCGGCTTTTTTGCCCAGCCTGCTTCTTAACGGAAACCTCCTTCTTAGCTACCCTTAAGCACCTGCAACAAAATGTTGATGGTGTTTGGGGGTAAATCATAAAGCCACCGCGCATTTGCGCGAATATAAGACATTATCTTGAAGGACAAGACCATGACGACCGCATCAACAGCCACCGATAAAAACCGTGTGATTATTTTTGACACCACTTTGCGTGACGGCGAGCAATCGCCGGGCGCATCCATGAATTTAGAAGAAAAATTGCGGATTGCCCAAACCCTGGAAAATATGGGTGTGGATGTGATCGAAGCTGGCTTTCCCATTGCCTCTGTCGGTGATTTTGAAGCTGTGCGCGAAATCTCTAAAACCGTAAAAAATTCAACTGTGTGTGGATTGGCCCGCGCGACCAAGGGCGATATCGAACGGTGCGCCGAAGCCATCAAACCCGCCGAACGGGCCCGCATTCACACGTTCATTTCCACCAGTCCTTTGCACATGAAATACAAATTGCAGATGGACCCCGAAAAAGTCTTTGAAAAGGTCAAAGAAAGCGTCACCTATGCGCGCAATTTCACCGATGATGTGGAATGGTCGGCCGAAGACGGATCGCGCACCGAACGCGATTTTTTGGCGCGTTGCGTCGAAGCCGCGATTGCATCGGGCGCGACCACCATCAACATTCCCGATACCGTTGGTTATGCGTTGCCGCATGAGTTTTCCGATTTGATCCGTTTTTTGTACAACACCGTGCCCAATATCGACAAAGCCATTATATCTGTGCATTGCCACAATGACTTAGGTTTGGCTGTTGCAAATTCGTTGGCGGCCGTTGATGCGGGCGCGCGTCAAGTCGAATGCACCATCAATGGATTGGGCGAACGGGCCGGGAATGCCGCGATGGAAGAAGTCATCATGGCGTTGCGCACGCGTGCCGATTTGTTGCCGTATACCCACGGTGTGCAAACCGAACACATCATTAAGGCGTCGCGTTTGGTGTCAACCATCACCGGATTTACGGTGCAACCGAATAAAGCCATCGTGGGCAAAAATGCATTTGCGCACGAAAGTGGTATTCATCAGGACGGCATGCTGAAAAATGCCGAAACCTATGAAATCATGACCCCTGAATCGGTGGGATTGACCGAATCCAAATTGGTGATGGGCAAACATTCAGGCCGTCACGCGTTTAAAGAAAAGTTGAAAGACTTGGGCTATGACCTCGGGGATAACGCGATAAATGACGCTTTTGTTCGCTTTAAAGAATTAGCGGATAAGAAAAAAGACGTGTTTG
Organism: Rhodospirillaceae bacterium; assembly: GCA_002732845.1. Taxonomy (GTDB): domain Bacteria; phylum Pseudomonadota; class Alphaproteobacteria; order Rhodospirillales; family Magnetovibrionaceae; genus JANLGW01. The sequence goes on along the minus strand of NVSZ01000027.1, from coordinate 8,665 downwards.
ACGAAGATATTGTCGCCTTGGTCGATGATGAAGTTTTGCGCACCAACGACCATATTCAATTGGAAAAATTGGAAATTTTGTGCGGAACTGAACATCAACCTCCCAAGGCAACGTTAAGTTTGAATGTTGATGGAAACGTTGCCGAATGTGCTGCAACGGGCAGTGGTCCGGTGGACGCAGCCTTCAATGCGATCAAAGAGTTAGTGCCACATGAGGCCATTTTGCAACTGTATCAAGTGCATGCGGTGACCAACGGAACGGACGCTCAGGCCGAGGTTACGGTGCGCCTAGAAGAGAACGGACGCACGGTTAACGGACAGGCCGCAGACACCGATACCATGGTGTCCAGCGTCAAAGCTTACGTGAACGCCTTAAATAAACTTATCGATAAACGCGAAAAAACTTCACCGGACGCGCTTTCTGCCTAGCTTTTGGGGTGCCTGAGTGAGTATAAAGGGTGTGTCGAAGGCGAATCTTCGACACACTTTCTTTACAGGTCTCATGATAAGGTCCTGTAGAGCTCATAATACAAACATTTTCTTGGGGTTGCGCTGACAATGCTTTCGTCTCTTTTTGGATTTCTTTCGGCCGATATGGCCATCGATCTTGGTACCGCTAATACGCTCGTCTATGTCAAAGGCAAGGGCATCGTGTTGAATGAGCCATCCGTGGTGGCGATTACCGAATTCAAGGGTAAAAAACAAGTTCTTGCGGTGGGCAACGAAGCCAAGCAAATGCTGGGTCGTACGCCCGGTGACATTCATGCCATTCGCCCCTTGCGCGACGGTGTGATCGCCGACTTTGAAGTCGCCGAAGAAATGATCAAATATTTCATTCGTAAAGTTCACAATCGTCGCAGCTTTGCCAGCCCCTTGGTTGTGGTGTGCGTGCCGTCCGGCTCAACAGCCGTCGAACGCCGCGCCATTCAAGAAAGTGCCGAAAGTGCCGGGGCGCGTAAAGTGTTCCTGATCGAAGAACCCATGGCGGCTGCAATAGGTGCTGGCCTGCCTGTGACCGAACCCACCGGGTCCATGGTCGTAGACATCGGCGGCGGCACAACGGAAGTTGCGGTGTTGTCTTTGGGCGGCATCGTTTATGCCCGTTCCGTGCGTGTGGGGGGCGATAAAATGGATGAATCCATTATTGCTTACATCCGCCGCAATCATAATTTGTTGGTGGGTGAAGCTTCGGCCGCGCGCATCAAAGAAACCATCGGTTCCGCATGCCCACCCGAAGAAGGCGAAGGCCGCACCATGGCGATCAAAGGTCGCGACCTGATGAACGGTGTGCCGAAAGAAATCACCATATCTGAACGCCAAATTGCCGAAAGCTTGGCCGAACCCGTCGGCGCCATTATAGAGGCTGTGAAGGTTGCGTTGGAACACACCGCACCGGAATTGGCGGCTGATATTGTCGACAAAGGCATCGTTCTCACCGGTGGTGGCGGCTTATTGGGCAACATAGATCATGTATTGCGCCATGCCACTGGCCTGCCGGTTTCGATTGCGGACGACCCATTGTCTTGCGTCGTTATGGGCACCGGACGTGCATTGGAAGAAATGAAGGTCCTGCGTAACGTATTGACAACAATGTATTAATTTGTAAGTCAGACGCTACTTTATCCAACACCCGTGCACTTGATTGCACGGGTGTTGCTGTTTAGGGTGAATCCACACTATATTAACCCAATTGGTCTATACTGCCTGCGCAAGATCGGCCTTGTTTTGAGAAATTAACGGGAAAAACCCGACGTGAAGAACCACAAACACAAAAGTATTCATGGATTGCCCCAACCGGGAAGTGCTCTGGGCAATCGTTTTGCCTATATCACTTTGTTGTTGGCCGCGTTTGGCCTGATGCTTTTGGGTAAGGCCGACGTTGGTGTGATGGAACGCGCGCGGGCTCATGTGACCGATGGTGTGGCCCCGATCCTTGATTTTATTTCCCGCCCCGTCGCCAGCTTTGATCGATTGGTCGAAGAAGCCTTGGCTTTAAATGAAGTGCGCGATGAAAATGCGCGCCTCAAGATCGAAATCCAGTACTTGATGGAATGGCAGTCTGCGGCACGTAAACTGTCGGCGGAAAACAGCCAACTGAAATCGCTTTTGAATTTTGCACCGGGCACAGAACCGGGGTTCGTTACGGGCCGCGTGATTGCGGACACGGGCGGAGCCTTTGTGCATTCGATTGTGGTCAATGCCGGCAAGCGTGAAAAGGTCAGCAAAGGTCAGGCCGTCATCACCAACGATGGTTTGGTCGGGCGGGTCCATGGCGTGGGCTCTCGTTCTGCACGGGTTTTGTTGATTACGGATTTGAACTCGCGGATTCCGGTGGTGATTGAATCCACGCGAACTCGCGCGATTTTGGCGGGCGACAATACTGAACGCCCGCGTTTGATTCATTTGCCCCCCGGGGCCGCGCCGAATTTAGGCGATCGCATTGTCACGTCAGGGCACGGTGGATCTTTCCCACCGGGCATCCCGGTCGGCATTATCACTCAATTGAGCGATGGTGGTGTTCCCGTTAAGCCGTACGTGCAACGTGACCGTTTGGAATATGTGCGCATCGTTGATTACGATCTTCAGGGCATCTTGGATGCGAATTCTGCCGCCGAAGGGGTGGGCGTTTTCAAATGAAGTCTCTTTTCTGGCAACGCATGGACCTGATCGTGCGCAGCCTGACCCCCTTTATTCTGACCTTAGTGTTGGTGGTGTTGGGACAAGTTCCCTTGCACATTCCAGGCTTTGCCGAAGTCGCGCCGATCCTGCCTTTGATGGCGGTTTATTTTTGGGCCATTTATAGGCCGGATTTGTTACCCGCGACGGCAGTATTTGTTGCAGGCCTTATTCAAGATGCTCTGTCTGGTATGCCCTTTGGTGTGAATGCCGCCGTATTTGTGATTGTGCATATGGTGGTTCTCAGCCAACAAGTCTTTTTTCAGGGCAAATCGTTTTTGATCATTTGGTTGGGATTTTCCATGGTGGCGGCGGGTGCCGTATCCATGATTTGGCTTTTAAATGCCATGGTCTTTACATCTTTTTCTTCCGTTGAAGCAGCCTTTTTTCAGTATTTGGTCACGGTCGGTATTTTCCCGATCTTGGCTTTGATGTTGGTGCGTTGGCAACGCACCGTTTTGGCGCAGATATAAAAAATGCATAGAGATACAGAACGCCATAAATTCTTTTCTCGTCGGGCCTTGATGTTGGGGGCCGGGCAGGGGGCATTGATGTGTGCGTTGGTCGGACGGATGTATTTTTTGCAGGTGGTTGAGGCGGAACGTTATAAAACGCTGGCCGATGAAAATCGCATTAACTTTCGCTTGTTGGCGCCGCCACGCGGAAAAATCGTTGATCGCAAAGGCCAACCGATGGCCGATAATCAACAAAATTAYCGGGTGGTGATTATCCCCGAACAAGCGGGCGATGTGGACCGYACTTTAAATATGCTGTCGTTAATCGTGCCGTTAAGTGCGGGCGAACGCCGSCGCATCAGCCGTGAAGTCAAACGCAAACGCGCCTTTGTACCGATTACGGTGCGGGAAAATTTAGACTGGTCTGATGTGGCCCGCATCGAAGTGAATACGCCGGATTTGCCGGGCATATTTATTGATGTGGGGCAAAGCCGTCATTACACCTTTGGTCCCCAAACTGCACATGTTTTGGGCTATGTGGCTTCGGTGTCGGAAAAAGAATTAACAGGTGATCCGCTTTTGGAATTGCCCGGATTTCGCATTGGTAAAGCGGGTGTTGAGCGGATTTATGATTTGGCCCTGCGCGGAGCTGGGGGCTCGTCTCAGGTTGAAGTTAATGCCTTGGGCCGGGTGATCCGGGAATTRAACCGGAGGGAAGGMCAGCCCGGTGCYGAAGTTCGCCTGACCATTGATTTGCAATTGCAACGCTTTGTGACTGAACGTTTGGGCGACCAGAGTGCTGCGGTTGTGGTTGTGGATGTGCACACAGGTGAAGTTTTGTCCTTGGTATCGACGCCTTCGTTTGACCCCAATGCGTTTAATACGGGCCTCAGTCAGGCCGAATGGGAATCCTTGGTCAGCAATCCCAAAGCGCCGCTGACCAACAAAGCGATTGCCGGGCAATATGCGCCGGGGTCGACGTTCAAAATGGTGGTGGCTTTGGCAGCCTTGGAAAAAGGCGTGATTAATGCCGATAGCCACGTTTTTTGTAATGGCAAAGTCAAGTTGGGCAATGCAACGTTTCACTGTTGGAAACGTGGTGGGCATGGTTCGGTTGATTTGAAAAAGGCCTTGGAACAATCGTGTGATGTTTATTTTTATGAAGTGGCCCGACGTACCGGCATTGAACGGATTGCCGCGATGGCCCGGCGTTTAGGGTTGGGCAGTCGTTTGGGTATCGATTTACCGGGCGAAAAATCGGGTCTTATTCCCAGCAATGAATGGAAAAAAGGCGCGATTGGAACACCGTGGCAATTGGGCGAAACTTTAATCGCGGGTATTGGTCAGGGGTATATCCTGACCACACCTTTGCAATTGGCGGTGATGACCGCGCGCTTGGCCAATGGCGGGCATGAAATCACCCCGCGTCTGACCAAAGATAAAATAACAAAAGACAGCATTACGCCCTTTGCCAAAGCCGAACAAAACTCAATAGGCCTTATTCCCGAACACCTGAAACTGGTTCTGGAGGGCATGATACAGGTGGTGAATTCACCGACAGGTACGGCGTTTAGATCTCGTATCAAAGACGATACGCAACGCATGGCGGGCAAAACAGGGACCGTTCAAGTGCGCCGCATTACAAAGGCCGAACGGGAAACCCGGGTTTTTAAAAATAGTGAATTGCCGTGGAAAGAACGTGATCACGCTTTGTTTGTGGGCTTTGCCCCCTATGACAACCCCCGTTTTGCAGTCAGCGTTGTGGTTGAACACGGTGGCGGTGGGTCCTCTACGGCGGCGCCCATTGCGCGCGATATCTTAGAAGAAGTCCAACGTCTTATTCCGATAAACTCTAAACCTCAAAATCAGGAGGTTTAAATATGCTGYATTCCGAAGGCCTCCTGTCCCACAATAAAATGACCATTGGTCAAAAATTGCTTCATTTACATTGGTTGTTTGTGGTGTTGCTGATCTTGACCGCTTGCATCGGCTTTGCCATGTTATACAGCGCGGGCGGCGGGAACTTAGACCCTTGGGCGTCTCGTCAAATGGTGCGGTTTGGGGTCGGCCYGATTGGTATGGTGGTGGTGGCCTTGACCGATATTCGGTTTTGGTTGCGTTATGCGTACGCGTTTTATTTTATCATGCTGGTGATGCTGGTGGCGGTCGAAGTCGCAGGCTTTGTCGGCATGGGCGCACAACGCTGGATCAGCTTTGGTATCTTTAATGTGCAACCTTCTGAATTCATGAAAGCTGCATTGGTGGTGGCCTTGGCCCGGTACTTTCATGGCGGAAGCCTTGATGATGTCGGCCGTCCAATGTTTTTGGTGCCACCTATTTTGATGGTAGCGGCGCCGGCCTTTTTGATTTTGCGTCAACCTGATTTAGGCACAACATTGATGATCGTCATGGCCAGTTTGGCAATGTTCTTTGTCGCAGGCGTGCGTATGTGGAAGTTTGTCACCCTTGGCGTTTTGGGGCTGGTGAGTGCTCCGGTGGCGTGGTTTACTTTGCTGCGTGAATATCAAAAACAACGCATTTTGACTTTTATTAACCCAGAATCCGATACCTTGGGTTCGGGCTATCACATCATCCAATCGAAAATCGCCTTGGGCTCGGGCGGTATGTTTGGTAAAGGCTTTATGCAAGGCACGCAAAGTCACTTGAACTTTTTGCCGGAAAAACAAACCGACTTTATCTTCACCATGTTGGCCGAAGAATTAGGCCTGGTCGGCGGTTTGGTGTTGATCGCGCTGTATACACTATTGTTGCTGTACGGCCTGTCGATTTCTTTGTCGTCCAGAAATCATTTTGGTCGATTGGTTGGCATCGGCGTGACCATGACATTTTTTCTTTATGTTTTCATCAACATCGCCATGGTCATGGGCCTCATCCCCGTGGTCGGCGTGCCATTGCCGCTGGTCAGTTACGGCGGCACCGCAATGTTGACCATCCTGTTCGGTTTTGGCCTGTTGCTGGGCGTACACATCCACAGGGACCATACCATCGGACGCCGTGATAGCGGCGATGAAATGTAGCGCTATTTTAGCAAGGGTTATCCATGATATCAATTCGTGCATATCAAACAATGGGTTGGAAACACTTTAAAAGTGTCGCAGGACTGAAAAAACTAGGGATTTTATAATGGGAATAGAAGACTTCTTACGCGACGAAATTGAAATTCATCAAGACGTTATCTTAAAGACACATCGTCAAGTTGCTCCAGATTTCAAACGTTTGGTCGAGGTTTGCCAAGAATCAATTTCATCTGGCGGTAAAATTATGTTTTTTGGCAATGGAGGTAGTGCCGCAGATGCACAGCACCTAGCGACGGAAATGGTCGTGCGTTATAAATTAAATCGCAAGGCCTTAGCGGCCATTGCCTTTACAACGGACACGTCGTTGTTAACCGCAATGGCGAATGATATCGGCTTTGAAGCAATATTTTCTCGACAAATTGAGGCCCTAGGTCGACCCGGTGATGTTGCAATTGGCATATCGACTTCCGGCCAAAGTCCTAATGTATTAAAAGCACTGGAATTAGCTCAAAAAAATGGAATCACATCTGTTGGGTTTACAGGTGATGAYGGGGGGGGGATGTCTAGTGTCACCGACATTTTAGTGCGCGTTCCCTCAAACACCACAGCACGGATTCAAGAAATCCATATTCTATTAGGCCACGTACTTTGTGATTTATTGGAACAAAGTGCCGCAAAGGATTGATTTGAGCACTTGCAACTCGGCGCAATAATTTGGTAGCTACAGTTCTTGGAAATTGCCCCAGCATGGGTCGTCGAATTACAGTTCCTTTTCCAAGCGGCCACAAACCGTCTTCAGCACCTTGATGGGGCGAAGTACCTATCGTTGGTTTTACCCATAAAGCCCTAGTTACGTTTTAGCCTTGCATGTGGGGCCGTCGCCATGCTGGCTATGGTAAAAACTGAGTGACAAGACCTGTCATGAAGAGGCAAGTAACCTCGAACTCAACATCTCGCAGGATCACGCTGACATGTTTGATATCTCATTGGGCTGATATTAGACAATTTTGAGGGCCTAGCTTAGTGTTCAACCTTGTTTCCGCTTTGCGGCTGTGAAAACGACGTATGCTGAAAACCAAGTTGTGTTTTGTTTTTCTAGGATATACGTTGTGCACATACATTAAATCTATGAATTGAATTTTTAAGGTGTCGTCGTTATGAGCTTACCAAGGCCTCTATATGTAATCTATTGTGCGCCAGATGGTGTTGGATCACACATCATGCGTGGTCTTTTTATGGGTCTGGAAAATGAGGGTTTGAAGGTTTCTATTCAGCATAGATCACTATGGCTAACGGGTGCACGTTATCTGTATCGGGGCGATGAGACCGATAGCCATAAAACAATTCAGCTTGTTGCAGAGATGAACGAGGCTCTGTCTGAATTGGGGCTAGATTCTCTATCAGAAACCCCAACGGCTGATGATTTGTTTGAGCGTATCGAAGCTCAGGTGCGTGATCATGATGTGTCGATGGATTTTTCCCGCTTGCTTTGTCAAACATTTGATGAAAAATCAGCGGAAGATATCGCTCTCATCCGTAAATTTATGCTGTCTTACCAAGCGTGGGGAAATAGGTCCGTTGATTTTAGATTTATTCTGCAACAACGTGATCCGTTGGACCACCTTGCTTCACTTCATGAACGGTTTAATGTCCATTATACAGATGCAGGTACAAAAGTTTTTTCGGGGGATCAGATAAAGTCAATTGTCCTAGAAAGCCATGGGCTTCTTAAGGCGTTACGGGCGGATCTGGATGAACACGGATTGCAAGACCTTTACATTGACGTAACCTTGTCAGACATTGTTAATGATTTTCAAGGCTTTATTGATCGTATGGATCATTTATTGTCAGTGCCGTTCTATCGCGGCATGTACGTGACACCAATTTCCGTGAACAAATGGCCAGCCTCAGCCTTTGCTGTAGATCTTTTGGGGAATCCCCAAGTGCGAGAAATGGCACAAGACCTTGGCATTAAATATCCGCAGCCTGGTTCCTTTAGCCTTACACTCTTTAGTGTAAAGTCAAAACTGCGACGGCAATACTATGAATATAAGATCATCGTTGATACTTGGTTGAACCGTGTAGAAGGCACCAATCCAATTAATGCCAAACACGATAGAAAACTTTCTATTGTCGGTAAAATTTTTCTGCGTTTGTTCCCATCTTGGCGCAAGCAACAGAAGTCATTTTATGACAATATGAAAAAGGACTAGTTGTCTCTATTTTTGGCTCCAGTCTCAAAAACTTTTAGGTGTAATGCAACGCCGATCCTAAGCCTTGCCAATCACCTTCCATCACCATCGGCCATAAGATAAATGTCAACATCAATTTCAGAAAAGGCCCGGCGCACAGCATTGTCTGGACAAGATGTAGAGAATCACGGACGGTAATGCCCCCATAATTAAGGGGGCGTATGAGTAGAACCTATTAAGCTGCCATGGTCATGACCATGGCGAGTTTTTGTTTTGGCGTTATACCACCGATCGCCATATTCGGT
>NVSZ01000026.1 GCA_002732845.1 Rhodospirillaceae bacterium | reverse complement strand
GCGTTCGGATTCACGTTTCCTCAAGCCAGGCGATGCTAGTTCTATCTTGAATCAAAAGGTCGATACCGCCGCCATGCAAGAAGGATTATCCGGAAAAGATGGTGTCATGATGGGCAAAGATTATCGCGGCATCGAAGTTTTAACGGCTTTCGGTCCGCTAGACTTCAATGGAACAACTTGGGTCATCATGGCTGAAATCGACATGGCTGAAGTCGATATTCCGGTCATTCAAATGCGCAATCAGATGATTATTGGTGTGTTGATCATTCTCACGCTCATGGGTGCTCTGGGCTTTTTGTTTGCCCGTTCGATCACCAAGCCGATCAGCGCCATGACAGATTCCATGGCTGTGTTGGCAAACGGTAATTTGAATGCAGAAATCCCATCCCAAGATCGCAGCGATGAAATCGGTGAAATGGCCGAGGCCGTTCAAGTYTTCAAGGACAACGCCATAGAGGTCAAACGCCTCGAAGAGGAGCAAAAAGCCAACGAAGAACGCGCGACACAAGAAAAACGCGATATGYTACTCAAGATGGCCAGCGAATTTGAAAATAGCGTTGGCGGCGTGGTCAATGCAGTCTCATCCGCATCGACTGAAATGCAGTCTTCAGCCTCCTCACTTTCGGCCACGGCTGAAGAAACCTCCAAGCAATCCACCACCGTTGCGGCAGCGTCCGAGGAGGCCTCGACCAATGTGCAAACGGTGGCCTCCGCGGCTGAGGAACTGTCGAGTTCGATCTCCGAAATTGCCCGTCAGGTTTCGCAATCGACACAGATCTCGGCCACCGCGGTGACCGAAGTCGAAGGCGCCAACGATAAGGTACAGGGATTGGCCCAAGCTGCCCAAAAAATTGGTGAAGTGGTGGCCCTGATCACCGACATCGCCGATCAAACCAATTTATTGGCCCTCAACGCCACCATCGARSSSSMSMGAKSCGGMGMGSSSSRGMRAKGCKKYGCSSKGSWKSSWTMYSMRSKKMWMMRSTKSSSMWMWCAAMSMKCWMRRSMWMSCGMGGMAAKKKCGYSKCRRATKSGCGCGATGCAATCGGCGACAACAAGTGCGGCTGTTGCCATTGATGGTATATCAAAAACCATTACAAAAATGGATCAAGTGACGTCTGGGATTGCCGCTGCCGTTGAAGARCAGGGGGCCGCAACCAATGAAATTTCGCRCAATGCGGAATTGGCGGCKGTCAGCACGTCTGAAGTTACAGACAGCATCGCAAGTGTTTCCAAAGCCGTAGAACAGRCCGGAACCACATCATCAGAAGTCTTGAATTCTTCTGACCTTATGGCTCAACAGGCCGATACGCTTCGCAATGAAGTTCACAACTTTTTGGAAAAAACACGCGGAGCTTAAGATCCTAAGCATTTTTTCAGTTCAGTTCATARTTCGGGGGTGTTTCAATTTTGAACACCTCCGTTTTTGTATGTTGASCWGRTCTTAAAATCACAAAATGAKGCCTAAGGCCTGTTTCTTTTTCAGATCCCCCATTATATGTAGAACTCTTTGCATCTAAGGGCTGGAAAAAAAAGGGACTTGGTGTAGTATCTGTGCCAATCGTGATCGTTGAATCGCGGATGAAATCTAAACGATGCTTAAGGATATAATTTACGATGCCAGAAGGTCTTAAATACCGCCGTGTTTTGTTGAAACTTTCCGGCGAAGGGTTGATGGGGGACAAAGATTTTGGCCTGTGCACCGAAACCGTAGACCGCATCGCAAATGAAATCAAAACCGTTCACGATATGGGGGTTCAATTGTGCTTGGTGATTGGCGCCGGAAACATCTTTCGCGGTGTATCAGACGCCGCCGCCAGCATTGAACGCACCAGCGCTGATTATATGGGCATGCTGGCCACCGTCATGAATGCCTTGGCCATGCAAAGTGCGTTAGAAGCCAAGGGTGTGCAAACCCGGGTGCAAAGCGCTATTCCCATGGATACCGTGTGCGAGCCGTTTATTCGCCGCCGCGCCGAACGCCATTTGGAAAAAAATCGCATCGTTATTTTTRCTGCCGGAACGGGCAATCCGTATTTTACCACCGATACAGCTGCCGCGTTGCGGGCCAACGAAATGAATTGTGATGCCTTATTAAAGGGCACCCAAGTTGATGGCGTATATTCGGCAGATCCGAAAAAGGATGCAAATGCCGTCAGGTACGATACATTGGCATACCAAGACGTGCTGGCGCAGGATTTACGTGTGATGGATACATCTGCGGTGGCTTTGGCGCGCGATAACAAATTACCGATTTTGGTTTTTGCGTTGCATAACCAAGGTGACTTCGCCAAAGTGGTCAGAGGCGAAGGTACGTTTACAATAGTACAATAGCGAGAATGGGGAATGGCCCTAATTTGGCCATTTTAGACCTGTACGTAATGAAGGAAAGAGGGGATAAGCCGTGGCTGATATTGCTGCACTGAAATCAGACATCCAACGCCGCATGGAAGGTGCTGTTGATGTTTTACATAAGGAATTTGGCGGACTGCGCACGGGGCGCGCTTCGATCAGCTTGTTAGATCCCGTTCAGGTTTCTGCATATGGTCAGGCGATGCCATTGAACCAAGTGGGTTCCGTCAGCGTTCCAGAATCCCGCATGCTGTCCATCCAAGTTTGGGACAAGGGCATGGTTAAAGCCGTTGAAAAAGCGATCATCGATTCCGGGTTGGGGTTAAACCCTGCCGTTGACGGTCAAATGGTGCGGATTCCTATTCCGCCATTGAACGAAGAACGCCGCAAGGAATTGGTGAAAGTTGCCGGGAAATATACCGAAGAAGCGCGCATCGCGGTGCGTAATGTTCGCCGCCATGGTATGGACGAACTGAAGCGCGCTAAAAATGATAACGAAATCTCCGAAGACGCTTTGCGTGAATATTCGGATGATGTTCAAAAGCTAACGGATGACTATGTCAGCAAGGTTGATGCTTCACTGGTCACCAAAGAAGAAGAAATCATGCAAATTTAAGCATGGTTTTTTAAGGTTTGACGCATATGTCCTCGCCCCTTCAACACGATACTTCTGGTTCAGGTTCATCGGTTCCCGTGCATGTTGCCATCATTATGGATGGCAACGGGCGTTGGGCGGCGGCCCGTGGTCTGCCCCGTGCAGAAGGCCACAGGCGGGGTGCTGAATCCGTGCGTTCGGTGATTAAGTCGGCTTCAAAAAAAGGCATCAAGTATCTGACGCTGTTTGGTTTTTCCTCTGAAAATTGGAAAAGACCGTCCAGCGAAGTCTTGGACCTGATGGGACTTTTGCGTCTGTACCTTAAAAAAGAAATGAGGGCTTTGGACAAACAAGGTGTGCGCTTTCGGGTGATCGGAGAACGTTCACGTTTGCCCGAAGACGTTCAAGACTTGGTCAAGGCCGCCGAACAAAAAACCCAGAATAATCAAGGCTTAAACCTAGTTCTGGCCCTGTCTTATGGGGGGCGGGCTGAAATTGTCAAAGCCGCGCGTGCCCTAGCAGATCGCGTGAAGGCGGGTGAAATAGATTCTGCGGACATCAGCGAAGAGCTGTTTGCCGATAATTTAGAAACCATAGGTTTGCCGGAACCCGATGTGTTGATCAGAACTTCGGGAGAAAAACGTATTTCAAACTTCTTGTTGTGGCAATGTGCCTATACCGAATTTATTTTCACAGATACCCTTTGGCCTGATTTTGGAACAGCCGCGTTTGAAGATGCTCTTTCAGAATTTAGCGCCCGCGAACGCAGGTATGGTGCTGTCCGTGTCTGATCAAGCCCTTAAAAAACCAAATAATCCCTCAAATAACCCAAGCGCGTTACGTTTACGCCTGATTTCAGCCGCTATTTTGGCACCGATTGTCTTGGGCACCGTGTATTGGGGCGGCTGGCCGTTCAATATCTTGGTTGGTCTGATGATTATCATTTTGGCGTCTGAATGGTCGCGCATGGTTGGCAAACGTCCCGCTTGGATCGTGCTTGGTCTCTTTTATGTCACGCTCAGCTGTTGGGCCATTTGGCGCTTGCGCGTTGATCCCGAATGGGGCCGTTTGATGCTGTTTTGGTTGTTGGCTGTGGTTTGGGGCGCGGATACAGGGGGCTATGTCTTTGGCCGTTTGTTGGGCGGGCCAAAACTGGCGGTGCGCATCAGTCCGAATAAAACATGGTCCGGGTTTTTAGGCGGTACGTTGTCGGCAGCCCTTGGTGGCTGGGCGGTTGTGTATTTTGTTTTAAATGGTCCCGATCATCAAATTGGATGGCCCATTGCGGCCTTTAGTGCGGCCATGGCCGTGGTCAGTCAATTGGGCGATTTGTTCGAAAGTTGGATCAAACGTCGCTTTGGTGTCAAAGATTCCGGTTATATCATCCCCGGTCATGGGGGGTTATTTGACCGTGTGGACGGCTTGGTGGCCGTGGCCATCGTGACCGTTTTAATCACGTTGAGTGCAGAAGGTAATGTTCTTTTATGGCTATCGTAAGTGCCAACTCTTCCCACAACTCTCCCCGGAGTGTAACTGTTTTGGGCTCGACCGGATCGATCGGCTGCAATACCGTCGATTTGCTCAGCCGTAATCCAGAAGATTATTCGGTCCAAGCCCTGACCGGAAACCGCAACGTTAAATTGCTGGCCCAACAGGCCAAAGCCTTAAAGGCTCAATTGGCCGTGGTCGCCGATGAAAGCCTGTATGGCGAATTGAAAGACTTGTTGGCGGGAACAAGCATTGAAGCGGCCGCTGGGGATCAAGCGGTTTCTGATGCTGCCGCGCGACCGTCCGATGTTTTGATTGCCGCGATTGTCGGCACGGCTGGTCTGCGTCCGACCCTTGAAGGGGTCCGTCGCGGCACCATCGTTGGGCTGGCCAACAAAGAAACGCTGGTCAGCGCCGGCGATTTTATGACCCATGAAGTCGAAAAATACGGGGCCACACTGATTCCCGTGGACAGCGAACATTCCGCAATTTTTCAGGTGTTTGATTTTGATCGCCGTGAAGGGGTCTCTAAAATCACCCTGACCGCATCGGGCGGACCGTTTCGAAAAACCGCGTTAAAAGACATGGAAAACATCACCCCGGCCCAAGCCGTGGCTCATCCCAATTGGGATATGGGCGCTAAAATCAGCGTGGACAGTGCCACGATGATGAACAAAGGCCTTGAAATCATTGAGGCTTTCCATTTGTTTCCGGTTGGTGTCAACGACATCGACGTTGTTGTTCATCCGCAATCGGTGGTGCACAGCWTGGTCAGTTACATTGACGGGTCTGTGCTGGCTCAGTTGGGCGCACCCGATATGCGCACCCCCATTGCCTTGGCTTTGGCGTGGCCCAAACGCATGACCACACCGGCCGAAACCTTGTCTTTGGCGGATGTGGCTACGTTAACGTTTGAAGCCCCGGACGAGGTTCGTTTTCCGGCCTTGCGATTGGCGCGCGACGTCTTACATACAGGGGGCGGAGCGCCAACGGTTCTCAATGCGGCTAATGAAGTTGCGGTTGCAGCCTTTTTAGATGATAAAATAGGTTTTCTCGACATTGCACGTGTTGTAGAAACGGTGTTGGACAGTATGGAAATCCCTTCGCTTGCGGATTTGGATGCGGTCTTTGCCCTTGATCATGACGCTCGTGTTCAGGCCACCCAAGCTTTGACGAAATTATAAGAAAAGAAACACACGCCCATCATGGAATTTCTGTCTCAAATAACAAATAATACGATTTCTTTTTTGCTGATGCTAACGGTGCTCGTGTTCATCCATGAACTGGGGCATTTCCTGTTGGCCCGCCTAAATGGCGTAAAGGTCGAAGTCTTTTCGATTGGYTTTGGTCCCGAAATTTGGGGGTTTTACGATAAATATGGCACACGTTGGCGGTTTGGCGGGATTCCGCTGGGCGGCTACGTGAAGATGTTTGGCGAAGGTGATATGGTGACCGGTGTCGATGATACCGACGAACGCCCCATGACCGATGACGAAAAAAAGGTCTCTTTCCATCATAAAAAACTTAGGCAACGGGTCGCGATTGTTGCCGCCGGACCGGCCGCAAACTTTGCCTTTGCCATTCTTGTTTTATGGTCCATTTATTCAGTTGTTGGTATTCCCACGGTTTTGTCTTCGGTTGGTGAAGTGATTGAAAATACGGCGGCCGAAGACGCAGGTCTGCAAGCCGGGGACGTGATCTTGTCCGTAGATGGTCAAAATATTACGCTGTTTAATGAACTCAGCGATATTGTTTCTGTGAATGCGAACGTGCCACTGGTTTTTGAAATTCAGCGCGGTTCGACTATCCTCAACATCACCGCAACGCCTCGGCCTTGGCGGGGGGATGTGAAATCAGATGATGACGAGGAAGACAAAGACAAAAAAGAAGGTAAAGATAACGGTGATGATGACGACGAAGTCGAAGACCGCCCGACCCGTGGCTTGTTGGGGGTGCGGCCTGATTTTGCTCATGCGCCCATGGAACGTAAGGGGATCTTCGAGGGATTGGGACTTGCGGTAACTGAAACGTATTCACTTTCGGCTCGGATTTTGGCGGGTATAGGTCAAATGTTTTCCGGTGAACGCAGCGCGAAGGAACTTGGTGGCATTATTATGCTAGCCGAAGTTTCCGGGAATGCCGTTCAGGGCGGGCTTATGGCAAGTTTATGGACTTTGGCTTTAATTAGCATCAATTTGGGACTGATTAATCTGTTCCCTGTACCTGTTTTAGATGGCGGGCATTTGATGTTTTATGCGGCAGAAGCGATCCGCGGCAAACCTTTAAGTGCGAAATTACAAGAATACGGTTTCCGTTTGGGTTTGATTTTGGTATTAATGTTAATGTTATTCGCGACTTGGAACGACTTTGAACGTTTGTTTGAACGCTTTGGCTTCGGCTGAGGGGTGAAAACGGGAAGTTTAGAGGCGCTTTTTGTCGTGCTGGTTTAAAAAACTGGTTAAAATCTGGTACAAAGAAGTCGAAAATAAAGAGTAATAAAGTCGGCTTTTAGGGGAAGTGTTGTGCGTCGTGGGTTAACCTTAGTGAAAATGTGGCTTGTTGTGTTGGGCGTGTTGTTTGTCATGCCTGCCAATGTACAGGCTCAAGACGCTGAATTTATTGAGGCCATTGCCGTCGAAGGTGTCGCGCGTGTTGATGCGGAAACGGTGCGTTCCTATCTTTTGGTGCGCGAAGGTGATGCTTTTGATGCCGTGCGCATTGACCGGTCCTTGAAATCGTTGTTTTCGACAGGGCTGTTTGCCGATGTCAGGCTTTATCAAGAAGGCTCGACCTTAGTTGTAAACGTCACAGAAAACCCCGTCATTAATCGCATCGCTTTTGAAGGCAATCTGCGCCTTAAAGATGAAGAGTTAATGACGGAAATCTCGCTTAAGCCTCGTGTGATCTATACGCGGACCAAAGTGCAAAATGACGTAAACCGTATTCAAAATCTGTATCAACGCAGCGGTCGCTTTGCGGTATCGGTTGAACCTAAAGTTATTCAGCTTCCGCAAAACCGTGTCGATTTGGTTTATGAAGTCAGTGAAGGCACCTTGACCGAAGTGCAAAACATTCGCTTTGTCGGCAACAAGGCCTTTGACGATGGTGATTTGCGTGAAATTGTCAGAACGCGCGAAACACGTTGGTATCGTTTTTTATCTTCCGACGACACTTATGATCCCGACCGTATAACATTTGACCGCGAACTTTTGCGGCGTTTTTACCTGAAAAATGGCTATGCTGATTTTCAGGTGCTTTCGGCTCAGGCTGAATTGACCGCTGATCGTGCACAATTTTTCATTACGTTTACGGTAGAAGAAGGCAAACGCTATAAATTTGGTGAAGTTACGCTGAATGCCAATATGCGGGACCTTAAAACCGAAGATTTGCAATCTGCGATGAAAATCCCCACCGGAGACTGGTACGATTCAACTATCGTTGATGTCGCCGTTGATGCCTTAACCAGTACCGCTGGTGATTTAGGGTATGCCTTTACGGATGTCCGGCCCAAGGTTGACCGTGACCGTGACGCAGGCCTGATTAACCTGACCTTTAATGTCGAAGAAGGCCCACGGGTCTTTATTGAACGCATTAATGTGACCGGGAACGTGCGGACATTGGATGAAGTTATTCGCCGTGAGTTTCGGGTTGCCGAGGGGGATGCTTTTGTCGGCTCTAAGATTCGCAAATCCATCACCAACATTGAAAATCTTGATTTCTTTACGAAGGTAAACGCAAAACAAGTCGAAGGTTCAGCACCAGATAAAGCTGTGATTAATATTGACGTGCAAGAAAAATCGACGGGCTCTTTGTCGGTCGGCGCTGGGTATTCTTCGAGCGGTGGCGCTATGGTTGAATTCTCAATCAAAGAACGTAACTTGCTGGGCAAAGGTCAAAATTTAGGCCTGACAATGCGTATTGCCCAAAGCCAAAGTACAATCGATTTAAGCTTTACCGAACCTTATTTTATGAACCGAGAAATTGCTGCCGGTTTCGATGTGTATCACAGTTCAACAAACCTTCAGACACAGAGCTCGTTTAACTCACAAAATTCCGGGGTTAATTTGCGGGTGGGTTACCCCATTTCAAAGGATTTGAGACAAAATTGGATTTACACGCTTAAATCAACCAAGGTTTCAAATGTATCAGCGGATGCATCGATCTATATTCAAAACCAAGAAGGAAGTTCGATTGTTTCTTCGTTAGGGCAGGTTTTAACGTTGGATCGTCGCAATACGCGCCGCAACACAACGGAAGGGTATTTTGTTCAGTTGAGAAATGATCTCGCTGGCCTCGGTGGCGATGCCTATTATTTACGCAACACTTTGTCCGGAAAACACTATTTAAATATCAGTGAGGGCTGGGTTCTTGGTTCCTCTGCGAAGGCTGGCGTCATCACCGGACTCGGAGAAGACGTTAATCTTTTGGATCGCTTTTTCGTTGGGGGCAACAATCTACGCGGTTTTGCCGATTCAGGTGTTGGCCCACGTGACAGCAGCACCAACGATGCTTTGGGCGGTGAATACATGTATACGGGCAGCCTTGAGCTTTCCATACCCTTGGGTTTGCCAAAGGAACTCGGCATCACAGGCAAACTGTTTACGGATGTGGGGAGTTCAACAGCGATTAGCCCATCAGGCTCAACAGTCTTAGACACGGGTTCTCTGCGTGGAGCCAGTGGTATTGGGCTGACGTGGGTATCGCCGGTTGGTCCGATCAGTATTGATTTCAGCCAAGCCTTTATGAAAGAAGCTCATGATGAGCTGGAAAGCATTCGGTTCAATTTTGGCACGCAATTTTAAGTAAGATATAAAGGATATGATTTTGAGCCTTAAAAAAATTGGAAGGGTTGTTGTTGCCTTTTTAGGTTTAGCCGTCACGTCGATTCCGCTTGCGGCTTCGGCGCAAAATAGCGTGCCTTTGAAAATTGTGACTGTGGATATTACAGCCATTCGCGCCAAAGCGGATGCGACGAAATCCATTAATGTTCAACTTTTGAAGATTAAAGAGATCATCACGTCACAATTGCAGGCCGAAGAAAAAACCTTGCGCGAAGCCAATGCAGAATTGGCCCGCAAGCGCACCTTGCTGGCCCCCGATGCCTTTGTCGCAGAACGCAAAAAATATGAACAACGTGTTGTTGCCTTCCAAACCAAACGCCAAGTATCCCAAAAGATTATGAATGACAAAGTGATTGGGGCGAATAACCAGCTGACGTCTAAAATGGTTGAAATTATCGGAAGATATGCCGAAGCCAATCAAGTGTCTTTGGTGYTGCCCATCAATGTGACCATTTTCGCGGCACAGTCGTACAACATCAGTGATCAGGTTCTGAAGACTTTGAATAAAGAATTACCCAATGTTGTCATAAGTCTGCCTGGGAAATAAGAGGGGAAGCACTCCGTTATGGCTAACCCAGATTTTTTCGACAATGCGGGACCAATATCGCTGGCCGATCTTGCCAAAATCGCAGAGGCGACGCTGCAAGGTGGTGATCCATCGACCATGATTTTAGATGTGCAGCCGTTGCAAACCGCAACCAGCGAYCAYATCAGYTTTYTGGAAAAYAAACTGTATGTRYMKGCTTTTGARTCCAGCAASGCCGGMGYYTGYTTGRTSGATCAAGCCTTTGYRGAACGTGCWCCKRAAAACATGGCGTTGTTGATCACGGCTGAGCCTTACCGGGCCTATGCGCGTGTGGCTCAGGCCTTTTATCCTAAAACAAATTACAGCCACAAACCTGAAAAGGGTATTCATTCCAAGGCTTATATTGATGTAACGGCGCGCCTTGGAGCGGGATGTGAAGTTGGTGTGGGGGCGGTGATTGGAGCCAATGTACAAATTGGTGAAAACTGTTCCATTGGGGCAAATGCGACGATCGGTGATAACGTTACCATTGGTGACGGRTGCTGGATTTGCGCCAATGCCACGGTTCAATTCACGGTTATGGGCAAGGCCTGTGTCATTCATCCCGGCGCGCGGATCGGCCAAGATGGATTTGGTTTTGCGCCAGGTGCGGATCACATCAAAGTCCCTCAATTGGGCATTGTGCGTTTGGGCGACAATGTTGATATTGGGGCGAATGCCTGTATTGACCGGGGAACAGGTCCAGATACGGTGATTGGTTCCGGGACTAAAATTGATAATATGGTGCAAATTGSYCAYAAYGTCGAAGTCGGGGCAGGGTGTTTGTTCCCGGCCTTAAGCGGCATTTCCGGCAGCACAAAAGTTGGCAATTATGTCATGATGGGCGGCGGTTCCGGAATCGCGGGGCATTTGACCATTGGTGACGGCGCACGGATTTCGGCACACAGTGGCCTCATGCGTGATGTTGCTCCGGGCGAAACCGTTGCCGGATCACCGGCTTTTCCAGCAAAACAATACTGGCGTCAATTGGCCGCCATTCGACGTCTTATAAAACCTAAAAAGGGATCTAAATGATGAGTACCGATGAAGTTCTTGATGTAAACCGGATCATGGAAATGATCCCCCATCGCTACCCCTTTTTGATGATCGACAATGTGAAAAACATTGTGAAGGGCGAAAGTGCCGTTGGCGTTAAGAATGTCACCGCTTCTGAACCTCATTTTCAAGGCCATTTCCCCAATCATCCGATTATGCCGGGGGTTTTAATTGTCGAAGCCATGGCTCAAACCTCTGCGGTCTTGGTTGTGGCGACTTTGGGTGAAGAATCCGAAGGGAAATTGGTTTATTTCATGTCGGTTGATAATGCCCGTTTTCGCAAACCGGTTGTTCCGGGCCATACCTTGGAAATTACGGTCACGCAGCTTCAACAACGCCGGAATATATTTAAATTTAAGGGCGAGGCCCGCGTTGGTGATACTATGATGGCCGAAGCCAATTTTGCCGCCATGATTATGGATCGATAATATGAGCAACATTCATGCAACAGCAATCATTGAAGACGGCGCAAAACTGGGCGATAACGTCACCATTGGCCCTTACAGTGTCGTCGGTCCTCAAGTTGTTCTTGGTGACGGTGTAACGCTCGACAGTCATGTTGTGGTGGGCGGCGATACCACGGTCGGGGCAAATACCCATATATTTCCCTTTGCATCCATTGGCCTTCAGCCCCAAGATTTGAAATTCAGCGGAGAAGCTTCGCGCTTGGAAATTGGGTGTAACAATGTCATTCGCGAACACGTCACGATGAACCCCGGAACCGAAGGCGGCGGCTTGTTGACCAAAGTTGGCAACAATTGCCTGTTTATGGTGGGTTCACACATTGCGCATGACTGCATGATTTCCGATCATGTTATTTTGGTCAATAACGCGACCTTGGCCGGACACGTCGAAGTCGGTGAATTTGCGATTATTGGCGGGCTGAGCGCCGTGCACCAGTTTGTACGCATCGGCCGACACGCCATGTTGGGCGGCATGAGTGGCGTTGAAAATGACGTCATTCCGTATGCGACAGTGACCGGAAACCGCGCACACCTTTCTGGCCTTAACCTTGTGGGCTTGCGGCGTCGGGGCTTCAAACGCGATACCATTCACTCCATGCGCAATGCCTATCGGTTGTTGTTTGCCCAAGAAGGCACCATGGAAGAACGCGTCAAAGACGTTGCTGAAATGTTCAGTGAAGTTGAACCCGTCATGGAAATTGTCGATTTCATTTCAACATCCAGTTCCCGTGCGGTCTGTCAGCCGAAAATGGAAGACGTTGCCTAAGCTCGCGAAACTCGGGATTTTAGCCGGCGGGGGAGAGTTACCCCGCCTGTTGATCAAAGCTTGCCAAAAAACAAACCGTCCGGTGTTTGTCATCGCTTTTTTAGATCAATGCGATGAAGAAACCGTGCAAGGCGTCGATCACGCTTGGGTGCGTATGGGCAAAGCCGGAAAGTCTATCAAGCTTCTTCACGCCAACAATGTCGAACAATTGGTGATGGCCGGGAAAATCAAAAAACCCAGCCTTTTGCAATTGATGCCGGATGCCAAGGCTCTTAAAGTCATCGCCAATGGGGTCATAAACCAAGGCGATGACGGATTGCTGCGGGCCATTATCAAAGATTTAGAAAACAACGAAGGCTTTCCTTTTGTGGGGGTGCATGAAGTCTTGCCCGAGCTGCTGACCCCCGAAGGGGTGTTGGGTGCCGTTCAGCCAAATACCGAAGATGTGCTGAGCATAAAGTTTGCGACCCAAACTGCCTTGGATTTGGGGGCAAAGGATAAGGGCCAAGCAGCCATAACTTCGGCCACCGAAATAATTGCCTTAGAAGATCGTTCCGGAACCGATGCCTTGATAAAAGGGCTGTTTAATGATCCTCGGGCCAAGGGGTGCGTGCTCGCCAAAATGTGTAAACCCGATCAGGAAAAACGTGCCGATTTGCCGACAATTGGCCTTAAAACCATAGAAAATGCCGAACAAGCGGGGCTCAGCGGCATTGTCGTCGAAGCCCAGGCCTCCTTAATCCTTGACCGCGATTGCGTGATCAAAGCCGCCGATCAGGCTGGCTTGTTTTTGGTCGGCGTGCGCGCATGACAACAGCTCAAAACACCGCCTTAATCTTTATCATCGCGGGGGAAAACTCTGGCGACTTGTTGGGCGCCAATCTGATGCGGTCGATTGATGCGAAAGCGAAAGGATCAATCAGCTTTGCCGGTGTCGGCGGACCTGAAATGACAGCATCAGGGCTTAACAGCTTGTTCCCTATGGAAGATTTAGCGGTGATGGGGGTGTTTGAAGTGCTCCCCCGTTTGCCTTTGTTGCTAAAGCGGATCAATCAAACTGCACATGAAGTTGAACGCCTTAAGCCGGATGTGTTGGTTACAATTGATGCTCCGGACTTCTGTTTTCGTGTCATTAAAAAGCTAAAATCACGGGGCGTAAAAATCCCCAAGGTTCATTATGTCGCCCCCAGCGTATGGGCGTGGCGACCGGGCCGAGCCAAAAAAATAGCGGGTTTTTTAGATCACCTGCTGTGCTTATTGCCGTTCGAGCCGCCGTACTTTGAAAAAGAAGGTCTGCCCGCCACCTTTGTCGGACACCCGGTTGTTGAAACACCTATCGCAGACGCAGATGGTGAAGGTTTTCGCAGCCGTCATGTGATTGCCAAGGACGTTCCAATATTGATGGTCTTGCCCGGAAGCCGCACGGGGGAAGTCGAAAAATTGATGGGGGTGTTCGGCGAAACCGTCTCAAGACTTGCCCCTCAGTTTGCCAACTTACAAGTGGTCATCCCCACCGTGGCACATGTCGAAGACCGAGTTCGTGAACTCAGCGCCCATTGGGCCACCGACGTTCTGGTGGTGCGCGGCGATGAAAAACACGAAGCCTTCATGGCCGCAAACGTGGCTTTGGCGGCCAGCGGTACCGTGGCTTTGGAACTGGCTATGGCGGGGCTTCCCAATGTCATTGCCTATCGCTTTAACGCCTTGACGGGCTTTATCGCCAAACGCCTGATCAAAACACCGTATGCAAATCTGATCAACATCATTTTGGGCCGCGAAGCGATCCCTGAATTCATCCAAGACAATTGCACGGCGGAAAATCTCAGCCGTGAAATTGCCCGTTTGTTTGATGATGAAAATGCTAAAATTGCACAAGTCGCGGCGGCTCAAAAAGCCATGAAACAATTGGGGCTGGGTGGCCCGCCTCCGGGACAACGCGCCGCCGAAGTCGTGCTCTCCCTCATCAACAAGGAAACAACCTCATGAGTAATTACCGCCTGTTGCACACCATGATCCGGGTCAAAGACTTAGATGCCTCGATCGATTTTTACACCCGCCATTTGGGCATGAGCGTGTTGCGCAGAACAGACTATCCCGAAGGCAAATTCACCAACGTGTTTGTCGGATACGGGGACGAGACCAGTGAAACCGTTTTGGAATTGACCCACAACTGGGACCAGTCCGAGGCGTATGATATGGGTACAGGGTTTGGACATTTGGCGGTTGGCGTTCCCAACATCTACACCACCTGCGAAGCCCTAGAAGCCGAAGGCGTCGCCATCCCCAGAAAACCCGGCCCGATGAAACACGGCACCACCGTCATCGCCTTCATCGTCGATCCGGATGGTTATAAGATCGAATTGATTGAACGCAAAGCTTAGGCAGAGTTCAGATGAATTTGATTTTAGAATGCGTCACGAGCAAATACGCAAAATTTGATGGACGCGCCGGCCGCAAGCAATTCTGGCTGTTTATGTTGGCTTATTTCGGGGCAATGATGGTCATCCGGGCTCTGGATGGGGGCATGTCTATGCATGATGACCTGAATGGCATTAGTGCTTTGAGCGTGGTTTTCTGGCTGTCCATGGTGCTTCCCTATATCGCCGTCAGCATTCGACGTTTGCATGATACAAATCGATCCGGATGGTGGTTTCTCATTGGCCTTGTTCCGGTGATCGGTCTGGTGTGGTTTTTTGTGTTGATGGTCTTGTCGGGTACAAACGGGGACAATCGATTTGGCCCCAAACCTCTTACCTAAGTAATTTCCCCGCCGCGACAATCGGCCCATATTCATTTTGTTGAGCCAGAACCGCATAACCTTCGGCGGGGACTTTTTTTGATATATTGAGGGTGAGGGTTTTGCCTTCTCCGCTCCAAAAGCCGACTTTTTCTTGCACTTGCACGGCGTTTGTATAGTCAATGGTGCGGCCTCGGTTTTCCCCTGATTTCATGCTTTGGGTGTGATGGCTTTGGTAATGCATCAACCACAGGGTTAAAGGCTGGCTTTGATTTTTAAGGGCGGGCAGGGTGATCGTTAAGGTGCCTTTTGACGTTTGCTTAATCTTGATGGGTAAAAGTTCCGGCGTCGAGCGGGCGATTTCTTGCGCCACCCGGCCACGCCGCGACCCGATAAATTCTGCGGTGCCGTTCACCACCATTTGCGGCGTATAAATCCGGCTGGACCCCCGCTGAGACGCATAGCGGCGTTGGCGTTCGGTGCAAAAATTACGGCTGAGCGTGTCTTTCCAATTTAAATGATTCCAATATGTTACATGACAAGCCAGCGCAATCACTTGGGGATGCCCCGCCAATTCCCCCAAAATCTGATCGGCGGGCGGGCAAGACGAACAGCTTTGCGAGGTGAACAGTTCAACCACAATCGGCGACGGCAACGCCAACGTATCAAGCGCGTCCGAAGAAGCATCTGATTCAAGCGACAACACGCCAACCAAGACGATAAGGCCAAACGACACAGGCGATACATTGCGATCCATAATTTAAAGATATGGGAAGTGGCGGAGCGTTAAGCAAAGAAAAACGGCACTTTTTGTCTCAGCAACCAACTTCAACCTTCCCCCCCAAACCAGAATCATATAGTTTTTAGATCAGGGGAGAACTGCTCTTAATGGCTGAAAACAATACCACAGACTTCATTGACCGCTGGAAAGCTTCCAGCGCATCTGAACTCGGCAACAGCCAGTCTTTTCTGAATGAACTCTGTGATTTGATTGGTGTTGAACGCCCACACCCAAAATCCGATGATGAACGCCAGAATGTTTATACATTTGAACGCGGCATTACGTTCAAACACTCTGATGGTTCCGAAACGCCCGGCCGTATTGATCTGTATAAACGCGGCTGTTTTGTTTTAGAATCCAAACAAGGTAGCAATCAAAAAGACGTCTCTAAAACGCCCCTTTGGTCGGGTCAAGGCAGCACAGCGGGCAAACAAAAATCCAAAACCAAAAAAGGCACGGCTGTGCGGGGAACGCGAGGGTGGAGCGATGCCATGGTGCGCGCGCGGTCTCAGGCGGAAAGATATGCTAAATCTTTACCAACTCCCGATGGCTGGCCACCGTTCTTAATTATCGTTGATGTTGGGCATTCTATTGAATTATTTGCCGATTTCTCGCTGACCGGAAAAAACTATTCCCATTATCCAGATAAAGCGACTTTCCGTATTTGGATGGATGATTTAGAACGCGAAGACGTTCGCACACGCCTGAATACGGTGTGGACCGATCCAACATCGCTTGATCCCACCAAAATTTCCGACAAGGTGACGCGTGAAATCGCCGACATGTTGGCGGCCCTTGCAAAATCATTGGAAGAAACCGGACACGCCCCGCAATCGGTTGCCACGTTTTTAATGCGGTGTTTGTTCACCATGTTCGCCGAAGACGTTGGATTGTTGCCCCCGGATTGTTTCACCAATTTGATGGAACGTCATCTGGATAAAGCCGATAAATTCCACCGGGTCGCAGAAGTCCTTTGGAAAGATATGGACAAAGGCACGGATTATTCCCATGCCCTAGAAACCGATATCAAACGTTTTAACGGTGGCCTTTTTAAAGACGCCAGTGCCATTAAGTTGAACGAAGAACAATTGTTGCTGTTGTTAAACGCCGCACGGGCCGATTGGTGTGATGTGGAACCCGCGATTTTTGGCACGCTTTTGGAACGCGCGCTGGAATCGCGTGAACGTCATAAATTGGGCGCACACTATACACCACGGGCTTACGTGGAACGTTTGGTTATGCCCACCGTGATTGAACCGTTGCGGTATGATTTTGATAACGTCAAGGCTGCTGCCGTACAGTTGGCCAATGCCGGAAATGAAAAAGAAGCCTTAAAACTGGTGCGTGAATTTCATCAATCCCTGTGCGATACCACGGTTTTGGACCCGGCCTGTGGTTCGGGGAACTTTCTGTACGTCACCATGGAACATATGAAACGTTTGGAAGGCGAGGTTTTGGACTTGGCCGAAGAATTGGGCCAAGATCAGTATTTTTTGGAAATGGATCAACACACCGTCGATCCGCATCAATTTATCGGCCTTGAAATCAACCCCCGTGCCGTTCCGATTGCGGAATTGGTTTTGTGGATTGGTTACCTGCAATGGCACTTTAAGGTCCGGGGCAAAACCATGCCCGCGCAACCCGTGTTGAAAAATTTCAACAACATCCACGAACAAGACGCCCTGATTGATTATTCAGGTAAAGAACTGGTCACCGACGAACACGCCAAACCCATAACCCGCTGGGACGGGCGCACCACCAAAACCCATCCGACAACGGGCAAACAAGTCCCCGACGAAACCGCCCGCGAACCCGTTTATCAATACAAAAAACCAAAACCCAGCACATGGCCCAAAGCCGATTTTATCGTCGGAAATCCACCGTTTTTAGGCGGCAAAGATATCAAAGATACCATGGGCGAAGGTTACCAAGAGGCTCTGTGGTCCGCGTATAAGGAAAAAGACGTGCCGCGTTCTGCCGACTTTGTCATGTATTGGTGGCACAAAGCGGCGCAATTGACCCGTTTGAACAAAGTTCGCCGTTTTGGTTTCATCACCACCAATTCCATCACCCAAACCTTTTCACGCCGGGTTGCCGAACGACACATGGCTGAAAAGAAAGCCCTCAGCCTCGTTTATGCCGTATCTGATCACCCCTGGGTGGATGCCGCCCAATGTGCCGCCGTACGCATCGCCATGTCCGTGGGGGCACCGGGAAATCGTTTGGGGCGTCTGGCGACCGTGACCCAAGAAATAAAAGCCGATGACGGCATGAGCCACGATGTTGAGCTAGACGTGCGCCTTGGCAAAATTCATGCGAATTTAAAGATTGGTGCCGATCTAACGAGTGCAATTTCTTTAAAGGCAAATGAAAAACTTTCGTCTCGTGGTGTCTCGCTTCATGGCTCGGGTTTTATCGTGACTCCCGCTGTCGCCAAGGATTTAGGCTTGGGGACCGTTAAAGGCCTTGATCAGCACATTCGATCTTATCGAAATGGTCGGGATATCGCGGGGAAATCCCGTGGCGTCATGGTTATCGATTTGTTTGGGTTTAACGATGCGGAAGTCCGAAAGCAATTCCCTAAAGTCTATCAGCATGTTGTTGACAACGTTAAGCCTGAGAGAGATCAAAACAATCGCGCGACATATCGCAAAAACTGGTGGGTTTTTGGTGAACCGCGTAAAGATTTTCGCCCCGCTCTTAAAGGTCTACCACGCTTCATTGCCACGGTAGAAACCGCGAAACACCGGGTGTTTCAGTTTCTCGATATTTCGATCTTGCCGGATAACCGCTTAGTAAATTTTGCGCTCAGCGATGGTTGGTTTATCGGCATACTCTCTAGCAAAATTCATGTGATTTGGTCTTTAGCAACTGGCGGTCGTTTAGAAGATCGTCCCATTTATACTAAAACCCAATGTTTTGATCCATTCCCTTTCCCAGACGCCACAGATTCTCAAAAAGACCTTATTCGGGATTTTGGGGAAGAATTGGATGCTCATCGCAAGCGTATTCAGGCGGAACACGCCGACATCACCATCACCGATATGTACAACGTTTTGGAAAAGATCAAAGCCGACGATGAACTGAACGATGCGGAAAAGGACATTCATGAACGCGGGCTTGTTTCGGTTTTAAAAGACCTGCACGAACGCGTTGATGCAGCTGTTTTTGCGGCGTATGGCTGGGATACAAGTTTAAGTGAGGAGGCGATTTTAGAAAACCTTGTCACCCTTAATCATGAACGGGTGAAGGAAGAAAACCAAGGTCAAGTCAAGTGGTTGCGTCCCGAATATCAGGCCCCAGACGAAGCGGATGCGGCAACAGCCGTACAGGAAACCTTCGATGTGGGCGAAGGCGTTGCCGTTCAAGGCAAAAAACAACCTTGGCCCAAAACCTTGCCCGAACAGTTTGATGTGGTGCGTGCGGTTATTCAAGCCGCCGAAACGCCATTGCGTGCAGAAGAAGTCGCCAGAACATTCACCCGTGCCAACAAAAACAAAGTTGGCGAGGTTCTGTCCACCCTTGAGGGTCTCAGCCAAATTCACCGCGTGGGTACGGAACGCTTTGCGGCCTAATACAAAAAACGGCGGACCTCTTTCGAAGTCCGCCGTTTTTGKTTTTGGTGGTGTGGGCTGGTCGGTTTTAGCGTTTATCGATCGCCACATATTGGCGTTCGGTKGCRCCCGTGAACAATTGACGGGGGCGGCCGATTTTTTGTGATGGATCTTCGATCATTTCGTTCCATTGCGCAACCCAACCAACGGTCCGGGCGACGGCGAACAGCACGGTGAACATGGATGTGGGAATGCCCATGGCGCGGAAGATGATRCCGGAATAAAAATCCACGTTTGGATACAGCTTGCGGGACACGAAATATTCGTCCTCTARCGCAATCTTTTCCAGTTCCATGGCCAATTCTAACAACGGATCATGTTCGATGCCCAATTCGCCCAAAACCTCATGAGCGGCTTCGCGCATGACTTTGGCGCGGGGATCAAAGTTTTTATAAACCCGGTGACCAAAGCCCATCAAACGGAATGGGTCGTCTTTGTCTTTGGCGCGTTTGATGAATCCGGGAATGTTGTCTTTGTGACCGATTTCACCCAACATATTCAACACGGCTTCGTTTGCGCCACCGTGTGCAGGTCCCCAAAGCGATGCAATGCCCGCGGCAATACATGCAAACGGGTTGGCCCCGGATGATCCGGCAATGCGCACCGTCGATGTGGAGGCATTTTGTTCATGGTCGGCATGCAAAATCAAAATACGGTCCATGGCGCGCGATAGGATCGGGTTGATTACATAGTCTTCGCACGGGTTTGAAAACATCATGTACAGGAAGTTTTCAGCATAACTTAGGTCATTGCGCGGATAGACAAACGGCAGACCTTGGGAATAGCGATACGCATTGGCGGCAATCGACGGCATTTTGGCAATCATGCGGGTCGAAGCAACAAAGCGGTGCTTTGGATCAGAAATGTCCAAGCTGTCATGATAAAACGCAGACAGCGCGCCAACCACGCCGACCATAATCGCCATCGGGTGACTATCGCGGCGGAAACCTTGGAAAAAGCTGTGCAGTTGTTCGTGCAGCATGGTGTGATAGGTGATGCGGTTTTCGAATTTGTCTTTTTCCGCTTGGCTGGGCAATTCACCGTAAATCAGGACGTAACAGACTTCGAGATAGTCAGAATTTTCGGCCAGTTGGGCGATGGGATAACCGCGATACAGCAATTCACCCTTGTCACCGTCAATATAGGTGATTTCGGACTGGCAACTGCCGGTCGACGTAAAGCCCGGATCATACGTGAAATGGCCCGTATCGGCGTAAAGAGAACGAACATCGATCACGCTTGGCCCAACACTGCCTTCGAAAACAGGCAATTCCCAGCTTTCGCCAGTTTTATTATTGGTGAGCGTAAAGGTATGTTCGGCGGGTTCTTTATTGTGCATTGCGACCTCTTTTTAATTATTTAAGGTGATGCCATTCAGGGCATCGTCTATACGGCCTAAACTTTCGTCTTGTCCTAAAACACTCATCACTTCAAAAACACCGGGGGAAACGTTCGTTCCGGTTAATGCAGCGCGCAGGGGTTGGGCGATTTTGCCCATTTTAACGTCAGTGTCTTGGGCAAATTGTTTTGCCGTGGCGTTCAAGTTTTCACCTGTCCAATTTGTAACGTCCGATAATGTAGCACGGAATTGTTTCAAGTTCTCAATTCCCTCACCAGATAAGGCTTTAAGGGCTTTATCGTTCATGGATAGGGGGCGTTGTGTTGCATAAAACTCAGCACTTTCAGCGAGTTCTATCATGTTTTTAGCGCGATCCTTTAAGGATGTCATGCCTGCTAAAACCCAATCGCGACCACCGTTTGCGGCTTTTCCGGCAAGTTTTTCTGCGATAAAAGGCCAGGTCATGTCGGTCAGGCGATCATTGGACGCTTCGCGGATATAGTGGGCATTCAGGCTGGTCAGCTTGTCCATATCAAAACGGGCGGCACCTTTGCCAACGTCGCCCAAATCAAACCATTCAATGGCTTGTTCGCGGGATATAATTTCATCGTCGCCGTGGCCCCAGCCCAAACGCAACAGATAATTGTTCACCGCTTCGGGTAAAAAGCCCATATCGCGATAAGCTTCGATGCCCAACGCGCCGTGGCGTTTGCTGAGCTTTTTACCATCCGCGCCGTGCAGCAACGGCATATGGGCAAAGGTGGGTTTATCCCAGCCCATGGCGGTGTAAATCTGCATTTGACGAAACGTATTGGTGAGGTGATCGTCGCCGCGCACCACGTGGGTGACGCCCATATCATGATCATCGACCACCACGGCCAACATATAGGTCGGCGTGCCATCACCGCGCAAAATCACAAAATCATCGATTTCGCTGTGCGATACGGTGACGCTGCCTTGGATTTTGTCCTCAATTGTGGTTTCGCCGGATTGTTCGGATTTGATGCGGATCACCGGATCGGTACCTGTGGGGGCTTCGCTGGGATCACGGTCTCGCCATAAACCGTTATAGCGCATGGGTTTGCCTTCGGCTTTGGCGGATTCTCGTTGGGCGCTAAGTTCTTCGGGTGTGCAATAACATTTGTATGCTTTGCCTTGGGCCAGCAGTTCATTGGCGACTTCGGCGTGACGGGCGGCGCGTTCAAACTGGCTGATCGGATCACCGTCCCAATCCAGACCCAACCATTTCATGCCGCTGATGATGGCGTCGACGGCGTCTTGTTTGGACCGTTCGCGGTCGGTGTCTTCGATGCGGAGCATGAATTTACCGCCGGTATGCTTGGCGTAAAGATAGTTAAACAAAGCCGTGCGAGCACCGCCGATGTGAAGGAAACCTGTGGGGGATGGCGCAAAGCGCGTGACGACGGTCATGATATGCCGCTTGCTCTCTTTCAAAGTTTATCGTGTAATCAGGGTGTATAATGAATTGTTAAGTTATAAATAGGCGCAAATGATTGAGATTGGTAGGGAAATCCTGAATTTCAAGGTTTTTAACTGGCTTTATCGGTCCCTGATTGCGGACCGGGAACGCTGGCCTTTGTGGATGCCGGTGCTTTTGGGATGCGGTATCGGGCTGTATTTTGCGTTGCCGTTTGAACCTGAGTTGTGGATGTCTTGGACGGTGTTTGCGGGCTTAGCCAGTGTGGCGTGGGGGCTTCGCGCTCGTTCTGGCGGCGCGTCTATGGCGGTTTGGGCGTTCGCCTTTGTGGCTTTGGGCGTGGGGTTATCGGGGGTGCGCACGTGGACCGTGGCGGCCCCCGTTCTGCACAAGGAATTGACCGCCGTAATGGTCGAAGGACAGGTGATGCGGATCGAAGCGCGCCCTAAAGGTCTGCGTGTGACCTTAAACAACCTAAAAATCCAACGACTTCGCCCCGATCAAACGCCAAAAAAGATTCGCGTCACCTTGTCGTCCAAACAACCACAGTTTGGACCGGGCGATTGGTTAAGATTGCGCGCCAGCCTCAGCCCACCGCCCAGACCAGCGGCACCCGGCGCGTTTGACTTTCAACGCCAAAGCTATTTTCGAGGGCTTGGCGGCGTTGGTTTTAGCTATGGACGGGTCGATGTAGCGGGCTTAGCCCCAACCACAGGCATAGAAAGTCTTGGCTTTGCTTTGGAACGTTTGAGAAGCACCATAAGTCAGCGGGTGCGCGAAAGTCTGAGCGCAGATACCGGAGCCGTAGCCTCGGCCTTGATGACCGGGGACCGGGGGGCGATTTCTGAATCTGTACTGGAAGACATGCGGTCCAGCGGTTTGGCACACCTGTTGGCGATTTCGGGCCTGCACGTGGGGCTGATTTCCGGCATTGTCTTTTTCATGATCCGCGCCATTTTGGCCTTAATCGGGCCCTTGGCCTTAAATTACCCGATCAAAAAATGGGCGGCGTTGGCGGCCATCAGTGGGGCCGGGGCTTATGCGTTGTTGGCGGGAGCCACGGTACCGACACAGCGAGCCTTTTTGATGATTGCTTTGGTGTTCGTGGCGGTGCTGTTTGACAGGCGCGCTTTGTCGATGCGATCGGTTGCGTGGGCGGCCTTGGTGATTTTGGTGTTGGCCCCGGAAAGTCTGACCGGGGCCAGTTTTCAGTTGTCGTTTGCCGCCGTGGTGGCGTTGATCGCGGTCTATGAAGGCCTGCGGGGCACCCGCTTTTTTCGTGCTAAATCAGATGGCGTAGGGCGGGCCGCGTTAAGGTATTTGGGCAGCGTTGCCATCACCACACTGGTCGCCGGGCTGGCAACGGCCTTGTTTGCGGCCTTTCATTTTAACCGGGTTGCGGATTTTTCGCTATTGGCAAACTTAGTCGCCGTACCGATCACGGCGTTGTGGATTATGCCGTGGGCGGTTGTGGCCTATGCCTTGATGCCGTTCGGTCTGGACAGCCTTGGGCTTACCCCCATGGGATGGGGCGTGGATGTGGTGTTACAGACCGCGCATTGGGTGGCTCATCTTCCCGGGGCCGTAAGTACCGTTCCGGCCTTTTCGTTGTGGGGATTGGTGGTGGTCAGCTTAAGTGGATTGTGGTTGGCCATTTGGTCCGGGCGTTGGCGGTTTTTGGGCGTGCCTATGGCGGCTTTAGGCTTGAGTTCGCTGTTGTGGAGCACTTCCCCCGATGTCTTGATTGATAGCACCGGGCAATTGGTGGCCACCAAAACCGATACGGGTGGCTATACCCTATCGACGTTGCGGGCGAAAAAATTTGAACGCAATGTGTGGCTGCGCCGAGCCGGACTTTTCGAGGCCGAAGGGGATTGGAAGGCCTTGAAATCATCACGTCAAAATAGAGGCCAAAACCAAGGCACGGTTTCCTTAGCCTGTGATGCTTTGGGCTGTATCTACGTGAACGGACACCAAAGCGTCGCTTTTGCCAAGCTTCCGGAAGCTCTGAGCGAAGACTGTGAACAGGCCGAAGTTTTGGTGAGCTTAAATGATTTTGGACGCGAGAGCTTAAATTGCAAGGCGAAGCTGGTGATCCGTTTTGAAGACTTAAAGCGCAATGGAGCCCATGCCTTGTATTTCACAAACACAAAAACTCAGACAGGCTCAACGCAAACCATACGTGTCGAAACCGTACGCGAATTGCGCGGGGATCGTCCATGGGTGCTTAAGAGAGAAATTAAGAGGGGGCTTAAAAGCGAGGTTAAGACTCGGCCTTAATACTTACGCACCAAGCCCACAAGGCGGCCTTGGATCTGGACCCGGTCGGGGCCAAAAAAGCGGGTTTCATAAGCCGGATTCGCGGGTTCTAAGGCGACTTTTCCGGCGCGGGTGTGGATGTATTTTAACGTGGCTTCTTCATTATCGACCAAGGCCACAACAATGGCGCCATTTTCGGAACGATCGGTGCGTTCGATAATCACCGTATCCCCATCAAAAATGCCCGCATCAATCATCGAATCTCCGTCAATTTCCAAACAGAAATGTTCGCCCCGGCCCAACAAAGACATCGGAATGCCAATATGCGGCGGGGTTGGGTCGGAAATGGCTTCGATTGGCGTACCCGCAGCAATGCGCCCCAACATGGGCAGATCAACGGTGCTCGCCGACGATGACGTCGCCGCCTGAGGTTTTGCCCCAAAGTTTCCCTTAATCACATTTGCCGGTTCTTCAGCACGAGTGGCTGTTTCAGGAGCGTCTTGGTGGTCTTGTAAGTTTTCAGGCAGTTTCAAAATTTCCAAGGCGCGCGCCCGGTGAGGCAGGCGGCGGATAAATCCACGTTCTTCCAAGCCGCTGATCAAACGGTGAATGCCGGATTTTGATTTGAGGCCGAGCGCGTCTTTCATTTCATCAAAGGACGGCGGAATACCCACTTCTTTGATGCGTTTGTCAATCAGAACCAAAAGTTCATATTGTTTTTTGGTGAGCATTTGACGCGACTCCTAATCGGAAAAATAGAGGCAGAACAAAACAAAAACATAAGCAATGTTCTACTTTGGTTCTTCTTTAGCGTCAAGGCTTATTATCCCTGTTAACGGGTATGCAGGATTATTTAAGATTTATCGTTTAAGTTTAAATTTTTTCAAAGGCTGAAAAGGCGTCTGGATATCGTGCTGAACCCTGAAAATCATTAAAAATGCCCTGTTTTAGGTCTAAAACCATAAAAAATGGCCCTGAAAATGAACTTTTTGTACATTCTGCTTTTTCAGCGCTAAAGCCAAAACGAGTATAATAGTTGTCTTCACCCAAAACGAAGATGGCCTCAACATCCATTTCTTCACATTTTTCAATGGCTTGGCGCATAAGCTCTGAGCCAATACCTAAGCGTTGGTGGGTTGGTGCGACACAGATCGGGGCCAGGGTAACCGCTGAAATTTTCGTTTTCTGATCGTTTGAGGTCACCTTAAGGTCGGAAAAGAGGATGTGGGCGACGATTTCACCGTATTCAACGGCGACCATAGCCAGTCGAATATCACCGTCTTCACGCAAGGTTTCGATCAAAACGGCTTCGTCCGTGCCGCCAAATGCCGAAATGTTGACGTCTAAAATGCTTTGGTGGTCTTCTGGGCGTTCTTCGCGGATGTCCATTACAGAACCAAGACCTGAACGGCGTCGCCAACCTTGGCTTTGTCCGCAAAAGGCGTACGAATGATCAAGCAATCGGCATCGGCAAAGCGCGCCAACATGGCGCTGTCTTGTTTGGAAAACGGTGTGGCAACATTTCCGTTGAGCGTGGCGCGCAGGTAATCTTGGCGCACGTCATTGGCTTTTACATCACAGCCCAAAACCGCGTCTTGGCTGCGTGCCTTAGGGTCTTGGCCCAGCATGGTTTTGATGGCGGGCTGTAAAAACACGGCACTGGTGACGCCAACCGACACCGGGTTTCCGGGCAGTCCCAGCACGGGCGTGTCGTATAGTTTGCCAAAGATCAAAGGTTTTCCGGGACGCATGGCGACTTTATAAAAGCCCAAATCCACGCCTTCGTTGCCCAACACTTTATTCACCAAGTCGTAATCGCCGACCGAGGCTCCGCCAATGGTCACCAACATGTCGGCTTGGGATGCAGATTTCATCAGTCGGGTGAGGGACGCTTCGTCATCGCGCGCAATGCCTAAATCCAAAACTTCGGCGCCCAATGACTGTATATAAGCCGAAAGCATAACCGAGTTTGAACTGACAATCTGGTTCGGCCCCAAAGGATCGCCGGGCATCACAACTTCGTCACCCGTGGCAATAATGGCAATGCGGGGTTTGCGGCGCACCAACACCCACGGCACATTGGCGGCGGCGGCGAGACCCAAATCCCGGGCGGTTAAGGTCTGTCCGGCCTTAATGAGCACTTCGTCGGTTTTAAAATCCAATCCGGCGGGGCGAATAAAGTTGCCGCTTAAAACAGGTTCGTTAATGGTTACCTGATCGCCAGCGCGCGTTGTGTTTTCTTGCATAACCACGGCGTCGGCGCCATCTGGCACCGGGGCTCCGGTAAAGATGCGCACGGCCTGTCCGGCACCGACAACGCCGTCAAAACATCCGCCCGCCGGGCTTTCGCCAATCACGGTCAAAGTTGGCGTATCACCAGCCTTGACCGCGTATCCATCCATGGATGATACATCCGTGCGGGGCTGGGTCAGGCGGGCCAAGATGTCTTGGTCCAAAACCCGGCCTAAGGCATTGGGCAGAGCCATTTGTTCGGCGCAGGTTGGCGCAACATTAGCGAGGATTTGATCGAGTGCGTCTTGAACCGAAATCATGTTAATCCGCCTTAAATTCGCCAGATTTTCCTCCGGCTTTGTGAACCAAACGTACGTCTGTGATGTGCATGGCCTTATCAACCGCTTTGCACATGTCGTAAACGGTCAGCGCGGCGACGGATACGGCGGTCAAAGCTTCCATTTCCACGCCTGTTTGGCCCGAAAGCTTACAGGTGGCTTCGATATCCACGGCGTTACGATCCGGATCACAGGTCAAATGAACCTTAATAGAGGTCAGCATCAAAGGGTGGCACAGCGGAATAAGCTCAGGCGTTTTTTTCGCGCCCATAATGCCCGCCAATTGAGCCACGCCCAACACGTCGCCTTTTTTAAAGCCTTGATCGACAATTTTTTGCAGGGTTTCAGCGTTCATAATCACCGAACCACGAGCGGTGGCGGAGCGTTCCGTCGTCGACTTTGCGCCCACGTCGACCATCACTGCGTTGCCGTCTTTATCGATGTGTGTGAAGTCAGACATGGTTTAGTTTCCTAAAATGGTGCGGGTGGCGGTTTTAACATCGGCTTGGCGCATCAAACTTTCGCCAATCAAGAAACAGTTTGCCCCAACTTTAGCCATGCGGTCGAGGTCTGCTTTTGTAAACAGGCCACTTTCCGAGACCATCATGCGGTCTTTGGGCATCAGGCGGGCCAGATGTTCGGTCGTGGCGATGTCGATTTCCATGGTTTTCAGGTTGCGGTTGTTGACGCCAATCAGTTCGCTTTTGAGCTTCAATGCGCGTTCTAATTCAGGGGCGTTGTGGACTTCGATCAACACGTCCATGCCCAACGTATGGGCCACGTGTTCCAGTTCGGCCGCTTGGGTATCGCTTAAAGACGCCATGATCAACAATATGCAATCGGCGCCCATGGCGCGGGCTTCGATAACTTGATAAGGGTCTAACATGAAATCTTTGCGTAGAACGGGCAGGGCGACTTCTGCTCTTGCTTGAGCCAGATAAAAGTCTGAACCTTGGAAATATTTCATGTCCGTCAAAACCGACAAACACGCAGCACCCCCGGCTTCGTAAGCCTTGGCAAGTTCAGGCGGATTAAAATTTTCACGGATCAGGCCTTTGGACGGCGAGGCCTTTTTAATCTCGGCGATCAGTCCGTACCGTCCACGTTTGACGGTTTCTTTTAAGGCCTTGATAAACCCGCGCGGTGGGGATGCCTTGAGCGCCGCCGTTTGCACGTCAATCATCGGCCGCTTTTCTTTGCACGCGGCGATGTGTTCACGCTTATACGCGTTGATTTCGTCCAAAACGTCACTCATTGGTGATTTTAACCAGTTTTTCCAAGGTTTTTACCGCTTCGCCCGAATCAATAGCGTCTTGGGCCAGGGCGGCTCCGGCTTTTAAATCACTGACTTTTCCGGCAATCAGCAAAGCGGCGGCGGAATTCAAAACCACACAATCGCGAAAGGCCCCTTTTTCTCCGCCCAACATGGCGCGCATGGCGACCGCGTTGTGTTCCGGTGTGCCGCCTTTTAGGTCTTCGGGTTTACAGACGCTTAAGCCAGCGTCTGCGGGCGTGATTTCAAATTCGGTCAGTTCACCGTCTTTGATTTGGGCTACGTATGTTTTGCCCGTGGTGGTGATTTCATCCAGACCGTCGGACCCATGCACAACCCAAGCCATTTCTGAGCCCAAATTGCCCAGTGTTTGCGCCATGGGGGCAATCCAGTCTCGGCTAAAAGCCCCGGTCAACTGACGTTTGACGCCCGCCGGGTTTGATAATGGTCCCAGCAAGTTAAAAATCGTGCGTACGCCCATTTCAACACGGGTCGGCATCACGTATTTCATGGCCGCATGGTGACGGGTGGCGAGCAAGAAACCGATGTTGGCGTCCCAAATGCTCTTTTTCACCAAAGCCATATCGCATTCTAAGTTCACGCCGAGCGCGCTCAACACATCGGCGGTACCCGATTTAGACGACAAAGCCCGGTTGCCGTGTTTGGCAATGGGCAGACC
Organism: Rhodospirillaceae bacterium; assembly: GCA_002732845.1. Lineage (GTDB taxonomy): Bacteria > Pseudomonadota > Alphaproteobacteria > Rhodospirillales > Magnetovibrionaceae > JANLGW01. The sequence continues at coordinate 3,474 of NVSZ01000026.1, read as the reverse complement.
ACAGGCGGCGGTGACAAGCGCCGCGCCCGTTGAGATATTATAGGTGCCAGACGCATCGCCGCCGGTGCCGACGATATCGATGGCCCCTTCGGGGGCTTCGACCTTCAACGCCTTTTCGCGCATGATTTTAACGGCCCCGGTGATTTCATCGACGGTTTCGCCGCGCACTCGCAAAGCCATCAGAAAACCAGCAATTTGGGACGGTGTGGCGTCGCCGGACATAATAATATTAAAAGCGTTTTCCGCTTCATCGGCGGTCAAGGCCTTGCCGTCGGCGACTTGGTTTAAAATGGGCTTTAAGGCGTCGTTGCTCATTTGGGGCTCCGTGCCGGGGTGGCGGTGGGGTTGCGGGCAATGTCTATGAAGTTTTGTAAAAGTTCGTGACCGTATTCCGACGCGATGGATTCTGGGTGAAACTGCACACCGAATATGGGTCGGGTTTTGTGTTGCAGGCCCTGAATAACGCCATCCGCACTTTGCGCGGTGATGGTCAGGTCGCTGGGAAAACCTTCTTTTTGCACCATCAAAGAATGATAACGGGTACAGGTGAGGGGGCTGGGCAGGTCCTTAAAAATACCTTGGCCCTGGTGGGGAATCTCGCTGACTTTGCCATGCATCGGCGTTGCGCACTGCACGACTTTGCCGCCAAAATGTTGACCAATGGCCTGATGACCCAAACATACGCCTAAAATCGCTAAATCTTTTGGGGCCTTGGCAATCACGTCCAAACAAATGCCTGCCTGATCCGGATCGCACGGACCGGGGGACAGGATAATACCTTCATATCCGCCGTTTACAGCCTGATCGGCGGTAATCGCATCGTTGCGCTGAACCTCAACCTCGGCTCCTTGGTCACCCAAAAAATGGAGAAGGTTATAGGTAAAACTGTCGTAATTATCGATGAGCAAGAACATATGTATTGTACGCCACTGAATCTGAGCTAATAAAGAAGCTCTAGTGATACAACACATGCGTAAAGGTCAGGTAGTGTTTTTAAGCGTTTTTGAAATTTTTAAGGTGGGCATTGGCCCGTCCAGTTCTCATACCAACGGGCCGATGGTTGCGGCGCGGCGGTTTTTGCACAGCTTGGACGATGCAGATATGGCCAAAATTGCTCATGTGCAGGCCAACTTGTATGGCTCGTTGGCGTTGACCGGACACGGTCACGGCACTGATCGGGCGGTGGCCTTGGGCCTGTTGGACTTAAAGCCCGATAATGTGGACCCGGATGCGGTGGAAGGCCTGTTGCAGGAGATTTCTGAGGTTAAGACCATAGCCTTGCCCAATGGCCAGCGTGTGCGTTTTGACAACACCAATGACATTATATTCAACTATAGCAAGGCTTTGCCCGGTCATCCCAATGGCATGGTCTTTTTAGGCTTTGATGCCAAAGAACAGGTGGTTGTCGAACGCACCTATTATTCGGTTGGCGGTGGATTTGTCGTCGATGATCGCGAACTGGAAACCTTTAAGGCCCCGGATGAAGCGCCCGACATTCCCTTTGCCTATGCCAGCGCCGACGAGATGTTAAGCATGGGCAAAGCGTCCAAAATGAGCCTTGTCGACATGAAACGCGCCAACGAATTGGCGGTCAAAGATGATTTAGATGCCAAGTTAGATGCGGTTTGGGCCGCCATGCAGGGATCGTTAAAACGCGGCTTAAAGACCGAAGGYATYTTGCCGGGCGGATTAAAGGTCAAACGCCGAGCCAAATGCATCCATGATCAATTGTTAAAAGACCAAAGCAATACCCAATACCCGCACACCGTGATGGATTGGATCAGCGTTTATGCGTTGGCGGTGAACGAAGAAAACGCGGCGGGCGGGCGCATTGTCACCGCGCCGACCAACGGCGCCGCCGGCATTATCCCGGCTGTCATTCAATATTATCTGGATTTCTGTCCCGGTGCGGATCAAAACGGCGTGCATGAAATCTTGCTGGTGGCGGCGGCGATTGGCGGGCTGATCAAACACAACGCGTCGATATCGGGGGCCGAGGTCGGGTGCCAAGGCGAAGTCGGCTCAGCCGCGGCAATGGCGGCGGCGGGATTGTGCGCGGCCTTGGGCGGCACCAACGAACAGGCGGAAAACGCCGCCGAAATCGCCCTAGAACATCACCTCGGCATGACCTGCGACCCGATTGGCGGCTTGGTTCAGGTGCCGTGCATCGAACGCAACGCCATGGGCGCGGTCAAAGCCATCAGCGCGGCTTCATTATCCCTAAAAGGCGACGGAACCCACTTGGTCTCGCTCGACAGCGTCATAAAAACCATGCGCGAAACCGGACGCGATATGATGAGCAAATACAAAGAAACCAGCCAAGGCGGTTTGGCGGTGAATGTTACGGAGTGTTAGGGGCTTTTTCCCTCACTAAACGTCTGTCCCGACAGCGCCGCATGATACAGCGGTTGAACGATGTTTCCGGCGGGGTCTTTGCAATGAAAGCTGCGCGCACCATCGGAATGGTCGTGCGGGGCATCTAAAACATCGACACCTTGGGCTTTCATGAAGTGATACCAGTCTTCAAGATCGTCCTTGCTGTCGACGATAAAACCAAAATGATCGACCCAGCCGCCATCGCCAACCGAAGCACCTTTGGCCGCGCGGCCTAGGGATAAATTATCGTTGCCCAAGGTCAGATAAATCAGATCATCACTGGCCCGGCGCAAAACCTTCATACCGATGATATTGATATAAAAATCAATGCAGTCTTCCAAATTGGGAACACGCAGGCCGATATGGCGCAGGCCATTAAACGGGTTGGGTCTTGAATTCATGGGAAAGCTCCATTACGTCTTGGGTTCAATTTAATAAAGGAGATAGACTTGTATTGTATCATCGTCAAAACCAAACTGCATCCGGGTACTAAAAAAGCATTCTTGGCGGCCATGCTGCCCAACGCCGAAGCCTCGGTCCGTGAAGAACAAGGGTGCATCGCCTTTGACGTGTTAGAAGCCCAAGAAGAACCCGATACCTTCTATCTGTACGAGATTTACTCAAACCCACAAGCCCTCGCCACGCACAAAGAAACCGAGCATTACAAACAAACCCGCGCCCAAGTCAACGACCTAATAGCCGAACAATCGGTCATCCGCGCAGACGTAACGGCCCTAAACCCGGCGGTTCGTTAGAAACGTACACCGTCATTTCAAAAGCTCCCGGTCATTCCCGCACAACCCCCTCCGTCATTCCCGCACCCCCTCGTCATGCGCGGGCTTGCCCCGCGTATCCACGACTTGAGGGACAGGGAAGTCGTGGATAACCGGATCAAGTCCGGTCATGACGGTGTGAGGTGATGCAAATTCCGACCTAACAGTCAGGAGGAGTGAGCGAAGCTCAGGACTGGCCAAAGCCCCTCTTCAGAAGCGAAGCTTCTAGGGAGGAGGGGCGCTCCAGCCCCCGGCGCACCGCGCCGTAAGCCAAGGAGGCTCCGCCTCCGCCCGGCGCTTGAGGCCTTAGCCCTTCTTCGAAAGC